>DASWAK010000431.1:0-3498 GCA_036391175.1 Pseudolabrys sp. | reverse complement strand
CGCCGTCAAGGCCATGCTCGACGACGGCGCAGAGTTGGCGCTGATCGATGTGCGCGAAGAGCTCACCTTCTCGCAAAATCATCTGCTGTGGGCACGCTCGGTGCCGTTGAGCCGGCTCGAATTGCGTTTCGCGCAGCTCGTTCCTCGGCTCACCACCCGCATTGTTCTGTGCGACGATAAAGATGGCTTGGTCGAACGCGCAGCGAATATTCTCGCCAGCGCCGGTTACACGGACATCTCTTATCTGGATGGCGGCATTGCCGCCTGGACCGAGGCTGGTTTTGTGCTGTTTTCAGGCATGCACGTCCCAAGCAAGGCGTTCGGCGAATTCGTCGAGCATGATAGCGGTACGCCGAGCGTGAGCGCGAGCGAGCTCGATTCCCTTATGCGCAATGGCACCGATATCAAGGTGCTTGACAGCCGTCCCTTCGACGAATATTCGCGCATTTCAATTCCGACCGGCGTCAATGTGCCGGGCGCCGAGCTGGTGTTGCGCGTGCGCGACATCGTGCCCTCGCCTTCGACCACCATCGTCGTCAACTGCGCCGGCCGCACCCGAAGCATCATCGGCGCGCAATCGCTCATCAATGCTGGTGTGCCGAACAAAGTGGTGGCGCTGCGCAACGGCACCATGGGCTGGCATCTGGCAGGCCTTACCTGCGACAGTGGCAAGGCCACGCGCGCACCGGCCGTATCAACCGCCGGGCTGAGTTGGGCGAAATCGGCGGCGGACAAAGTTGGGCGCAACTTTGGCATCAAGCGCATCGACCGCGCCACCCTCGAGAAATTTTGGACCGACGTCGCGCGTACCACTTACGTTTTCGATGTTCGCGATCCGGGCGAATACACAGCCGGGCATTTTCCGGGGGCAATTTCCGCGCCCGGTGGCCAGCTGGTGCAGGCCACCGATACGTATGCTGGCACGCTTGGCGCCCGTATCGTGCTGAGCGACGATAAGGAAGTGCGCGCGCTGATGACCGCGTCGTGGCTTAGTCAAATGGGCTGGAAAGACGTGTTCGTGCTGATGGAAGCAGGCAATGAGACCCGTGGGCCTGGAAGAATCGTTCTCGGAATGCCGGTCGCGAACCGCGCGGTCGAACTCTCCGCGGTGCTTGCGATCGATGATGTAAGCGTGATCGATTTATCGCGCAGCCCGCAATACCGGCGCGGTCATATTCCCGGCGCCTGGTTCGCTATCCGCTCGCGGCTCGATCGCGCCATGCGAAAGATCGCACCCAAAGGCGATGTGATCCTGACCAGCGAGGATGGCGCGCTGGCGAGCCTCGCGGTAGCCGAGGCTCAGGCCTTAACAAATCGTCCGGTTCATTGGCTTAAGGGTGGCAACCCCGCCTGGACGGCTGCCGGATTCCCGCTCTCCACCAGCCCCAGAATGGCCGACGAGCCGGTCGACATATGGCTGAAGCCCTATGAGCGGCCGAACGACACAGAAGCAGCGATGAACGCTTATCTCTCATGGGAAGTGGGCCTGCTGGAGCGCATCAAACAGGACGGCACCACCCACTTTCGGCACGCCCGCTAGCCGTGCGCAGCGCGCGAGGCTTCCTCGAATTTCAAACCGAATTCCTCAAGTTCATCGGAATTGAGGTCACTCACCGCCATCAAGTTCAAACCCTGATCGGTCCAGCGCCGTATGTTGAAACCTTGTATGGTCTCGACCTTGGGCGCCGGTAATGCAGGTCCTATGCCCTGCGCCACAAAAAGATTGATCACGTGCACGCGACGGCGATAGACGATCGCTGCCACCGGCTTGCCGTCGATAAAATCAAGCCGCCCGCCGATCAAGGTAAAACCTTGCGCGGTGAGGTCGATCACCGGTGGTGCCAGATCGATGCGCCCGTTGAACCACGGCTTCACCGTGTGCTGATCGGTCGACAACACGTCGGTCAAATGCTCAGCCTGCAACGAGCGCAAATGCGCCGAGATCGCGTCACCGAGGATGCGCTTGTCGCGGTCCTCGCGCACGATCACCAGCGTCACGCTCGCCGCTGCAGCCGCTGAAACGAGCCCGCCAAGCGCAAAACCTTTGAGCAACGTGCGCCGGCTGGTCACGGCAGGCGACGGCACCGCGCGGTTGATGCTTCGTCGCAACGACGCAGGCGCCGCATAATGCAAATTACCGCCCTGCAAGGCCTGGCGCAGGTCACGATAGGCGGCAAGCTGCGCGGCGCACCGCGCACACTGCGCCGCGTGCGCCTCGACGTCGCGCGAATGGCCGGCATCGAGCTCGTCGTCGATCAACGCATGTAACATGACTTCGGCTTCGTCGCAGGTCATGAACCCTTCTCCTCCGCCAGCCACGCCGTGCGTAGCAAAGCACGTGCGCGCGCAAGACGCGACATAACGGTGCCGACCGGCACGCCAGTCACATTGGCGATCTCGCGATAGCTCAGATCGTTTATCTCGCGCAGCACGATTGCTTCGCGGAACGCGTCCGGCAATTGCGTAATCAACCGCTGCATGGTTTCGCTGTGGAGTCGGCGCAAGGTTTCTGTTTCCGGCGATTGCTGAGCCTCACTCCAGAGCCCGTCGGTGACGTGCTCCGCCTCGTCAACGTTATCCGCCAGTACGGCCGCAAGGGCACCACGGCGGGCATATTCGGCGCGGCAGACATTGCGCAGGATTGCGAGCAGCCACGGCTTAATCGGCCCGCCGCGAAACGTCTCGAAATGTCGGAACGCGCGCAGGTAACATTCTTGCGCCGCATCCTCGGCATCAGCGGCGTTGTGCAGCAGATAGCGGGCGAGCGTGAAGACGTCGTCGAGATAGGGCAGCGCTGCGGCGCGGAAACGCTCCGCCTTGCCGTCATCGCTTGCATACGCCGCGTAACCCGCCATCACTGGATTCCCGGCCTGACTTTCGGGAAACGCGTATCGTTCGACGCCGCTCACCGAACGCTACTTCCCGCTACTTGCCTCGACCACAATCGTGCCGGTCATGTGCGGATGCAAGGAGCAAAAATAATCGTATTTGCCCGGTGTCGCGAATGTGAACGAGAACTTGTCATCAGTGTCGAGCGCTTTCGATCGAAACGCCATGGTTTTCGACGTCACGGTGTGTGGAATGTCGTCGCCATTAGTCCAGACCACCGTGGCGCCGGCTTTCACCGTGATCTGCTGCGGGTTGAAGGTGAAGTTGTCGATCTTCACCTGAGTTTCGTCCGCCCGGACCGGCGCGGCGATCGCAACGGCGATAAGGAGGACCATCTCGCCGAGTGCGAGCGTTCTTGCAAAGTTCATGTAACCCTCAGCTCTGAAGCGGAGTGTCGATGATGGCGAGCCGCTGCTCGCCCTGTTTGAAGGTCACGCTGGCGGTACCGAGCATAGTGCGCAGTTTGTCGTCCGGCACCTTCATCGGGCCGGCTGACGGCGCTGTGCCGGGCGCCGGCTGCGGGAAGGCGGTCGAGCGCGCGGTGTGGAAGGTCACGTTGCCTTCGACCTTCTGCATCACCTGATGAATGTGGCCGTTGAGCACAGTCAC
>DASWAK010000430.1:0-6612 GCA_036391175.1 Pseudolabrys sp. | reverse complement strand
AAGGATCATCGCACCGCGGCTCGTCTAGGTGCGCTCGCAGCGGCCGAAGTCATTCAGCACATCGGCGCACGGCCGGCGGTGTCTTTGAAAGCGCGCGCGGCGGAGAGCGGCGTGCCGGTCTAGAGCACGTTGTTCGATATTGCCGTGCCGGGGCAAAGTATCGCTTGAGATGCAATAGATAGCTGGTGACCGCCCGATTGGTAACCAATTGGTAACCGAACGTGGTTACCGATTGGTGAACAACCATCGAGGACGTAAATCCATGTCCAAGCGTAAGGCGATTGAGGCTGCCCGCAATGAAACGGCAGCAAATCCGGACAGTGCGCCTGAGCAACCGCAGTCCAAGATTGAATTGCGGTCCATCGAATCGCCGTCGATCTCGCCCGCCAAGATAGAAACCGTGGACGAGCATATCATCGTGGCAACGCCCGATGAGCTAGTCGGCGCTACATTCGCGCCTGTTGCGAGCGCGGAAGAGAACACGCCCGCCGTCGCGCCGGAAATAGCGACCGTGCGCCCGCGCTTCATCTTGCGTCCACGCCACAAACGTTACGCTCTGCTCGCCGCCTCGGTGGCAGTCGCTGCCGCACTCGGAGCGATCGTTGGCGCAGCGACTACTGGCGGCTTGTCCAAACCGGCGGCCATTGACATCGCCGTCGAAGAGAACAAGGCGACACGGCAGTCCGTCGCTCGTCTCGCCAAGGAAATCACGAGCCTGAAGGCGAGCTTCGATGCCGCTAACAAATCGGCCCATGGCCAGATTGCGAAAATCAGCGAACGTCTCAATCGCGAAGGCGCGGACGTAACCGGCTCAATCGCGTCACCGCAATCCAATCCGACGGCGCCACAGGTATCTGCGCCGGTCCCGACACCGCGTCCTGCACCAGCTGCAGAATCGTTGCTGCCTCGGCTGCCAATCGTGGCGGACTGGTCGATCCGCGACGCTCGCGATGGCTACGTTTATGTGCAAGGACACGGCGACGTTTATCAGGTCGTGCCAGGCGCGCCGTTGCCCGGCCTCGGCGCGGTCGAACAGATCAAGCGCCAAGACGGCCGCTGGCTGGTGGTGACGCCGAAAGGCATCATCGTATCAATGCGCGACCGTCGCTATTTCGAACAATTCTGAACGTCCACCAAAGTGACTACGATCGGCGGCGCCTCAGGCGCCGCTCTTCATTTGCGCGTGAGGCGGTAGCGAGCGGCGTGAAACCGTGTCAGATTTCTCTGCTCAAGTGGCGCGGGTGATGTCATGTACAGTGCTTCCTTGAAGATCTTCGCGGCGGTGGCGTGGGTCATTGCAACCGCGCCTCAAGCCACAGCGCAAGGCGCGGCACCGCCCGCAAAGCCTGAAATGACGCAAAGCTGTCCCGGCCTGGTAGCCACGCGCCCTCCTTTCTTTGGGCCCGCGACGTTGCGCCTTGCCGCACTCGAGCGCGATCAGGTGCGCATCAACTATGTCGGTCATTCGACTTTTCTGATCGAAAGCCCGCAGCTGGTGCGCATTGCGACCGATTATAGCGACTGGGTCAGGCCCCCCATTCTGCCTGATATCGCGACGATGAATCACGCGCACTCATCGCATTACACCCTGTCGCCAGATCCGGGCATCAAATATGTGCTGCACGGCTGGGCGGACGACGAAAAACCGGCGCGCATCGATCTGCAATACAAGGACGTGCGCGTGCGCAATGTGCCAACCAATATCCGCACGTTTGAGGGCGGCACCGAACGGCACGGCAATTCAATCTTCATCTTCGAGGTTGCCAATCTGTGCATCGCTCATCTCGGCCATTTGCATCACACGCTCACGCAACAGCAGCTCAACGAGATCGGTCGCGTCGACATCGTGTTGGTGCCGGTCGATGGTTCTTACACGCTCGACCTCGATGGCATGGTTGAAGTCTTACATTCGCTCAAGGCGTCACTGATGATTCCGATGCACTATTTCAGCGCCTATACGCTTGATCGGTTTCTGCAGCGCGTGCGCCTGGAATGGGACGTGGAAGTCGCGGAAATACCATCATTTGTAGTATCCAAGAGCAGCCTCCCGGCAAAGCCGAAAGTGCTTGTGCTACCCGGTCACTAACCTTTGGCGTTAATTGCGCTAGTAGGGGTAAATACGTAGACGTTGATCGCATCAAATTGCGGCCGCGATTGCCCGTTTATCAACAGAGGCTGTTGACCCGGCGGAACCAATGATTACTTGTGACATTCTTGGTAGGCGGATTTTTGAGAGATATTGAGGGATTTTTATGGTGCAGACTTGGAGCAGCTGGAAACGATTTCCCGATGCACAAAGCGGCGAACATGTTGAAGCGCCGATCGGCCCCGGAGTTTACGAAGTCCGCCATACAATGACTGGCCGGGTTGTTGCCTTCGGTCATGCAGGCAACGTGGCCAATGCGCTTGCTGACCTGAAGTTGAATGGCGGCGCCAGTACATTTAGCCGGCTCTTCCGCAAGCAGCCGCTCGTGTCGCGTGTCTCCGATCTCGAATATCGCACGTGCGCAGCAACCAGCCGCGCCGAGGCCAAGACCGCGGCGCATCGTCTAATGGGCCTGCGTCAAACCGCCTGGCGCCGGCGCATGGACATGGGCTGGGCGGCGCGTCATTCGAACTGAATCTCGCGTAGCTATCTGATTTACGGCCGGCCCTTGTGCCGGCCGCTTCGTTTTAGGCCTTTGGGCGTAGCTTTCGGTTGGCCGAGGACTTCGTATAAAGTCCTCCGGCCAAGGGGGACGCCTGCCGATGTTGAGCGCAGAACAGAACGATTTCATCACCCGAACCGGGCTCGGCACACCGGCGGGCAGCTTGATGCGGCGCTATTGGCAGCCCGCGGCACTGGTCGACGAGCTTTCCGGCAACCGCCCGATCAAATCGGTGCGGCTGCTCGGCGAAGACTTGGTGATCTTCAAGGACGAGCAAGGACGCTATGGACTTATCGGGCGCCGCTGCCCGCACCGTGGCACCGACCTTGCCTACGGGCGACTCGAAAGTGGTGGCTTGCGCTGCGCCTTCCATGGCTGGCTTTTCGATGTGGACGGCAAGTGTCTGGAGACGCCGGCCGAGCCCGATGACAGCAATCTCTGCGCCAATATCAGGCAGAAATCTTATCCCGTCCTGGAGAAAAGCGGAATTCTGTTCGCCTATCTCGGACCTGGTGAGCCGCCAGCATTCCCGCACTTTGACTGCTTCATTGCGCCCGAGAGTCACACCTTCGCCTTCAAGGGCATGATCGATTGTAATTGGTTGCAGTCGCTCGAGGTCGGCATCGATCCGGTGCACACATCCTTCCTGCACCGTTTCTTCCATGACGAGGATCCTAGCCAGGGCTATGGAAAATTATTCCGCGATACCTCACGCGATTCCGACATGCCGATGTCGCGCATCATGCGTGAGTTCACGAGACCACGCATCGAAATCGAGCCGACCGAATTCGGCTTCCGGCTGGTGACGCTGCGGCAGATCAGCGAGGCGAACATCCATGTGCGCGTCACCAATCTCATGTTTCCAAATGCTTTCGTCATCCCGATGAGCCGCGAGATGACGATCACGCAGTGGCACGTGCCGATCGATGATGAGAAGCATTATTGGTATGCGATCTTCACAAGCTTCGGCGCGCCCGTGGACAAAAACGAGATGCGGCGTCAGCGCCTCGCGCTCTATCAGCTGCCCGACTACATCCCGAACAAGAACAAGACCAACGATTACGGCTTCGATCCGCACGAGCAGGAACACGACACCTATACCGGCATGGGCGCCGACATCAACGTGCACGACCAGTGGGCGTGCGAATCGATGGGCGCGATCCAGGACCGCACCAGCGAACACCTCGGCACGTCCGACAAGGCGATCAGCGCCTATCGCAAGCTTTTGCGGCAGGCCATCGAGCAGGCGGACAAAGGCGAAAAGCCGATTATGATCCTTGATCCCGCGCGCGCCGCGAGCATCACGGGGCCGGCAGCGATTGACGGCATCGGGCCTGCAGATGACTGGCAGGGCTATTGGCAGAAGAGCGAGGCGAGCAAGCGCCGAGCTGCGAGCTGGACCAATGGTCACTAGGCCATAATGCCCCCGCGTTCGCGTAAACCTGCCAGCTTCGTAGAACGTCACGGCCTTTGGAGTGACGCGCAGGCAAAGGCCGCTGCGCAAGTCGAGCGTATCGTCAAGAAAGAAAAGCTCGAGGTCGTGCGTTTCTCCTTCGCAGACCAGCATGGCGTGTTGCGCGGCAAAGCTTTGGTTGCTGCGGAAGTCGCGGGTGCAATGCGTGGCGGCGTCACCATGACCACGACGCTGCTCGCAAAAGATACGGCTCACCGTACCGTCTATCCGGTGTTCACGCCGGGCGGCGGTTTCGCCATGACGGAAATGGAGGGCGGCGGTGATTTCGTCATGGTCGCCGATCCGTCAACCTTCCGGATTCTGCCATGGGCGAACAAAACCGGCTGGATGCTTTGCGATATCTATTTCAGCAATGGCAAGCCAGTGCCGTTTTCCGCCCGGGCGCGCTGCCGCGACGCGCTCGCGACGCTTGCCAAAGCGGGTTTTGATTTTCTCGCGGGGCTCGAAGTCGAATTCCATCTATTCAAGCTGGAGAATCCACGGTTGGCGCCGGCCGACGTCACCTGGCCACCGGAAGCGCCGGACGTCAGTCTGCTCACCCAAGGCTATCAATATCTGACCGAGTCGCGCTTCGATATGCTTGATTCGGCGGTGGAGATGCTCCGCCGCGGCATCGAACAGCTCGGCCTGCCGTTGCGCTCGGTCGAAGTCGAGCTTGGCCCAAGCCAGTGCGAATTCACCTTCCGCCCGCAGCTCGGCCTGGACAGTGCCGACACCATGGTGTTGTTCCGCGCAGCGGCGAAACAGATCGCCCGCCGCCATGGATTTCTTGCGAGCTTCATGTGCCGGCCAGGGCTTGCCAATGTGATGTCGAGCGGCTGGCATCTGCATCAATCGCTGGTCGAAGCCAGGACAAAGCGTAATGCTTTCACCTTCGACCACCATGATGTGCTCTCGACTGTGGGCAAATATTATCTTGGCGGGTTGCTGGCGCATGCACGGGCTGCGGCCGCCTTCACCACGCCGACGATCAATGGGTACAAGCGCTATCGACCCTATTCGCTCGCCCCTGACCGCGCCATCTGGGCACGCGATAACCGCGGCGCGATGATCCGGGTACTTGGCCAGCCCGGCGACCCTACAACACGGCTGGAAAATCGGGTCGGCGAGCCTGCGGCTAATCCTTATCTCTATGTGGCCTCGCAGATTTATTCCGGCCTCGACGGCATTGCACGCAGGCTCGATCCCGGCCCGTCAGCCGATACCCCCTATGAGGCCGTCGCCGCGCTGCTGCCGAAAAATCTGGGCGAGGCTCTGACTGCGTTGCGTGTCGACGAGATTTTCCACGCCGGCTTCGGCGCCAGGTTCATCGACTACTACACCCATATCAAGGCGGCCGAGTTCGAGCGTTTCCAGAAAGAGGCGCCCGACCAGCCGGAGGTCACGCCCTGGGAGCAGAAAGAATATTTGGATTTATTCTGATGCGCTAATAATCGAGCCGTGGGGACCGCACGCGCGCTCGGCTGATGAGGCAGACCCCCACAGTTCCGGCCATGCCGATAATCGAGAGGGCGAGCCGGATCTTTGGTGGCGCGCCGGCGCCAAACGATGCCGCGTAGTCAGCAATTATCGGGTCACTGGCAATCACATCGCCTGCGATCCATCCCAGCAAGCCTGCCCCGGCCCATATGATGAGGGGAAAATAATTGAGCAGGGCCATGATGATGTTCGCACCTGCCACGATAGCGGGAATGCTTACGCCCAGGCCGAACACGAGCAACGCCAAGCTTCCATCGGCAACCGCCGCTACGGCAATGACGTTGTCGAGGCTCATGACCACGTCGGCGACGGCAATAAGCTTCACGGCCCGCCAAAGGCTGTCAGATGAGGAATGCCCGTTGTTGGTGTCTTCGCCGGGCGAAAGCAGTTTTACTGCAATCCAAAGGAGCGCGACTCCTCCGGCGATTTTCACGTAGGGAAGCAACATCAGTGTTGCGACAATGCTCGCGAAGATCAGTCGTAATAGAAGCGCCACGCCCGTGCCCAGGACCATTCCCGAGAAGCGCTGTTTTTGCGGCAAATTCCGACAGGCAAGCGCAATCACGATTGCGTTGTCGCCTGACAGCAACACGTTGATCCAGATAATTTGAACGACCGATATCCAGAACTGGGGCTGCGTGTTGACGCCGATGTCGTTCAAAAAACCGATCATTCACGATCCCTGCGCAATTCGATTCAAGCGACGTTTCTGGTGTGCGGGCGACCGGGTGGCTTGCGAAACGTAAATCCGTGTCTCGCACGCCAGGCGGGGTCGAGCGTTTCCCTCCATGCCGTGTAGAGAATGCTGACGAGCCCGAGGACGCCGACGATGAGCAGGGACCATTGCAGGATTTCAGAACGCGCTGCGTCTACGCGGAGATGATCGAGCAGCGTCAAGTAGGGGAGCGCCCAAAGCGCCACCAGCCCGGCCCAGTTGACCAAAACAGAACTAACCGAAACCCGCGCGTTCGATCGTCCCGTTGGTCCACGGGTATCGCGCTGCTTGTGCAG
>DASWAK010000429.1:0-6685 GCA_036391175.1 Pseudolabrys sp. | reverse complement strand
CTTTCACAATCACATTCGGCATTATTTGCAATACGTCGCAGCAGGCAGAGCTGACCTTCGAAGCTGGCAGCGGCGGGTTTGCTGGATACGGCAGTGTGAGCATTGGAGACATTTTGCCAAGGCTGGTTCTGCTAGGGGATTTGGTACTCGGCGACAGATTTCCGAAGCCGCACGTCAAAATCACAAGGCGTCCAGAAGAACTGGCAAGCCGGTGGCAGCTAGGACGATGGTTATGCTCTGTCCAAAAGCAATCTTGATCTCACCGTCGTCGAAACGAATGGGCTGCCTATGACACATGTATCTGTCATCCATCGCATCGGCTGCTTCGGGCAGTGCGTCTGCTCCGTCTAACGCGGCAGACTATCCGCTTGGCGCGACCGGTGCGCCTATGCAAGCTACTACTGTCTCTACGCCTACGACGGATTTGTTTATCACTATCCTTAGGACGACATCGCTTGCCTACGGCTATGCGCGCCGGCATCATTCCCGTTATCGCGTTTGATACTAGTAGGCGCGTAACAGGAGGGGCAGTGACATTCCGCGCCGTTTTGCTTTCTCTGCGCTGATCGCCATCAGTGCTGGCGGGTTGGCGATGTCGTCGAGAGCCGCGCGTTTGTTACCGCTGCTTACCTTTCCACCCACCCCGCATGCCCGGTCGGCCTAACTTGCTGCGCGGACTGCCGGCGCGTGCCGGCTTCACCTCGTGAGAGAGCGCGATACCCATCTCATCGAGCTTCGGCTTGTGCGGACGTGAGTGTGGCTGCAACCCCTTAGTCTGCGCCACCATCACATCGCGAGCGGTCGGATTGTCCAGCACGGCCAGCTCGGTGGCGCGCAGGCGCTTGATCTCGTCGCGCAGGCGCGCGGCCAGCTCGAAATCGAGATCCGCGGCGGCCTCGCGCATGCGCGTCTCGAGATCCACGATCACGGCCTCCAGATTGTGGCCGATGGTCGCGGCCTCGGCGAACTCGCCTTCGCCGGCGCCAGTTGAAATCAGCACGTGGTCGCGTTCGTACACACTGTCGAGAATGTCGTGGATCGAGCGCTTGATGCTCTCCGGCGTGATACCGTTCGCGATGTTGTAGGCTTCCTGCTTCTCGCGCCGCCGGTTGGTCTCCTCGATTGCGCGCTGCATCGAGCCGGTGACGGCGTCCGCATAAAGCACCACCTTGCCGTCGACGTTACGCGCAGCGCGGCCGATGGTCTGGATCAGGCTGGTCTCGCTGCGAAGAAATCCCTCTTTATCCGCATCGAGAATTGCGACCAGCGCGCATTCCGGAATGTCGAGGCCCTCGCGCAGCAGATTAATGCCGACCAGCGCGTCGAAGGCGCCGAGCCGAAGGTCGCGGATGATCTCGATGCGTTCCAGCGTGTCGATGTCCGAGTGCATGTAGCGCACGCGAATGCCCTGCTCGTGCAGGTATTCGGTTAGGTCCTCGGCCATGCGCTTGGTCAACACGGTGATGAGCGAGCGGAAGCCTTTTTGCGCCACCTGCCGCACTTCGCCGACGAGATCGTCTACTTGCGTGCGCGCTGGCCGCACGTCTACCGGCGGGTCGATCAGGCCGGTCGGGCGAATTACCTGCTCGACGAAGACGCCGCGCGCTTCCTCCATTTCCCAGGGGCCGGGCGTCGCGGACACCGCCATCGTCTGCGGCCGCATGGCGTCCCACTCCTCGAAGCGTAGCGGCCGGTTGTCCATGCAGGAGGGCAGGCGGAATCCATATTCGGCCAGCGTCGCCTTGCGACGGAAATCGCCACGGAACATGCCGCCGAGCTGCGGGATGGTGACGTGGCTTTCGTCGGCGAATACCAGCGCGTTGTCGGGCACATATTCGAACAGCGTTGGCGGCGGCTCGCCCGGCCTGCGACCGGTGAGATAGCGCGAATAGTTCTCGATGCCTGCACAGGAGCCGGTGGCCTCCATCATTTCAAGGTCGAAGATCGTGCGCTGCTCGAGGCGTTGCGCTTCCAGCAGGCGGCCGGCAGCATTGAGCTGGTCAAGGCGCTGATGCAGCTCGTGTTTGATGCCGGCGATGGCCTGAATAAGCGTCGGGCGCGGCGTCACATAGTGCGAATTGGCGTAGATCTTCACGAAATCGAGCTCGTCGGTCTTCTGGCCGGTGAGCGGATCCATTTCTTCGATCTTTTCGATCTCGTCGCCGAACAGATGGATGCGCCAGGCGCGGTCTTCATAGTGCGCCGGGAAAATATCGACCGTGTCGCCGCGCACGCGGAATGATCCGCGGAAGAAATCTCCACCCGAGCGTTTGTATTGTAACGCCACCAGGTCGGCGAGCAGTTGCCGCTGATCGATCTTGCCGCCCTGTTTCAGGGTGAACGTCATCGCCGAATAGGTTTCGACCGAGCCGATGCCGTAGATGCACGACACGGAGGCGACAATGACCACGTCGTCGCGTTCGAGCAGCGCGCGCGTGGCCGAATGCCGCATGCGGTCGATCTGCTCGTTGATAGAGGATTCCTTCTCGATATAGGTGTCGGTGCGCGGGACGTAAGCTTCCGGCTGGTAGTAGTCGTAGTAAGAAACGAAATACTCGACTGCATTGTCGGGGAAGAACGACTTGAATTCGCCGTAGAGCTGCGCCGCCAAAGTCTTGTTGGGGGCGAGGATGAGCGCAGGGCGCTGCGTGGCCTCGATCACCTTGGCCATTGTAAAAGTTTTTCCGGAGCCGGTGACGCCGAGCAGCACCTGCGTGCGGTCATGGCGCTTGACGCCCTCGACCAGCTCCCGGATCGCCTGCGGCTGGTCGCCCTTCGGCTCGAAGTCGGAGGCAATGGTGAACCGCTTGCCGCCTTCGGATTTCTCGGGCCGCGGCGGCCGGTGCGGCGTCCACGGCACCGTGGAAAATTCTGGCCGGCCCTCGCGCAGCAGCCGTTCGAGCGATTGCTGGCTCGCTATGCCGACGAAGCCGCCCGGCTGCGTCGGCAGATCGGCGCGGGGGAGACGAAATTTCGGATCGCTTTTCGTTGGCGCCGGCGCGGGTGTGGGTTCGTCCCCAAGGCCCAACTCCTTCTCCAACTGTGGATCGAGCCCGGTGATGGGCGAGGCCGTGTAGTCACGCTGCGGCGTCTCGTTGAATTCCTTCGGTGTGGACTTGCGCGCCTTGTGTGCCTCGGAAAAATCCCGTCGCCGGTCCCATGAATTATCCGGCGGTGGCTGTAGTCCCGTGCCGGAACCCATACCGGCTGTGCCGCGGCCGATGCCGGGGTTTAGCAGGTTTGCGAGCGCATCCGGGGTCGATTTGCCGTCAGGACGCGCGGCTTTAGCGCGCGTCGGCCGCGCGGGGTCCTTGCCTTTCTTGGGTTTGTCGGGATTTTTTGTCATTGCCCGCGCTAAAAGCCGCGCATCACCTCAACGACGTGTTCGACATTTGGCGGCGCTGTGAAGCAATGGCCGACCAGTTTGCGCCACTCATGAAAATCGGGTGATTCACGAAAATCCTTGGTGTGGTTTTCCAGCGTCTCCCATTGCACGAACAGCCGATAGCGCTGTGGCATCTCGTGTGAACGCTGCAAGGTCATGAATTTGCAGCCTTTAGCACGCTTGAAAATCGGCGCGGCCTTTTTCACGCCGGTTTCGAATTCGGCTTCCATGCCGGGCTTTACATCGATTTGTGCGATCTCGAGGATCATGAGGTTTGTCCGTATGAAAATAAGCGAGGCTGGAGCACCATTATGATCCGCGCCTGCGGTTGTGGAAAGAGTGTCGTGTCGGGGGCGTTGCGCAGCACGAAGTAATGTGTTGCAGACCCGGGACCGTTCCAGAGCTGAATGTTACAAGGCTTCGGATCAGCGTCGTACCACTTCGCTAACGCTCGCCCTGCGGCATCGGGGGAACGCGTGCCGCATTGATGGCGCTGACCCTGGCGATGAAGTTGCGCTACGGCTGAGCGCAGCTACTGCGAGTCGCCGCCGCCGATGTAGCCGCCGATCTTCCAGCCGCCGGCGTCCTTGACGTAGCAGATTTGGTCGTTGCCGATGGGTGCGACCGAGTCCACAGACACGTAACCGGTCTTGCCAACCGGCGTGACAACACGCAGGAAGGTGGGAACATTGGGTCCGCCTTCTGGCATGATGCGCACGAAGGCGAGTGCGAGCTTGTCGACGACCGGCGCGCTGGCCTGCGGCGCCGCACGTACTTCGACATTGGCGGAGACCGGATAACCCCACTCGCCCACGTCTGTCTTTGTGGTTTGCATCAGATCGTTGAATGCCTTGCCATCGAAGGTCGGATCGGCGGGCGCGCAGACCGCGCCTTTATGCTCGGGCAAGGGCGAGCCTGTCGGATCGTCGGCAAAACCTGCGAGCATATCCCAACCCGCGCTGTCCTTGTTGTTCAGGCCTAGGACGGCCGCGAGATTGTCGACGCCGGATTTGCGTTTGTCGGCGCGGTCGCCGTTTTCGCGCAGCCAGAAGAATCCCTGGCCAACAACCAGCTTGGCCAATTCAGCACGGTCTTTGTTCTGTGCCGCTTCGCCCATCTGTTTACGAAAGGCCTCGAAGGCCGGGTCGTTTATCGCTTGCGGCGGCGTGACCGGGACAATCTTGTAGGGGCTGCCTTTAGCGGGCGGTGGCGGCGGCTGCTGCCCGCGCGGCGGGTTTTGTGCAATCGCCGAAGTTGCGCTGGCGATTAGAAGCACTGCGAAAAGCGATGTTAGACCTCTGGTCCGCATGGTGCCGCTCCAAACCGGGGTGCGAAGGGAGGCTCGCGCACAGGCGCGGCCCGTAGGCGTGAGAAATCTAGCACAGGTTGTCGGTTCGCGGCCGGCTACCGGTGGAAAGCTTTTGACAGGAAAAAATTTGCGGTTCCGGAGAGCAGGCGGACCGCAGGAGGTGCGACGCAATACGAAACAAAGCCAGGAGCGCGGTGTTATTAGCGCGAGGCGGTGACGGAGTGCGCAGCAATAAATGAGCTACCTCGCCGGCGCCACGCGCAGTATGCGCCCCGACGAATTGTCGGTGAGCAGATAGAGCGCGCCATCGGGCCCTTGCCGCACATCGCGGATGCGTTCGTGCAGATCTTGCAGTAGGCGTTCCTCTCTCACCGCTTTGTCACCCTCGAGCTCAAGCCGCGACAGCAGCTGGAACTTCAAAGCGCCATTGAACAGGCTGCCTTTCCAGGCGGGAAATAGCTCACCTGTGTAGAACGTCATGCCGGATGGCGCGATCGACGGCGTCCAGTGCCAGAGCGGATCATCGACGCCTTCCATTTTTGCCCTTCCGGTTCCGACCGGCGTGCCGCCGTAGTTCACGCCGTAGCTTACGAGTGGCCAACCGTAATTGTGGCCCTTTTCAATGATGTTGATTTCGTCGCCGCCCATGGGGCCGTGCTCCTGCTCCCATAGCTTTCCATCGGCGGGATTTATGGCGAGACCCTGCGGATTGCGGTGGCCGTACGACCAGATTTCGGGCCGTGCGCTCGGCTTACTGACGAATGGATTGTCAGGCGGCGCGGCGCCGTCGGGCGTGATTCGTATGATCTTGCCGAGATCGTTGTCGAACGTCTGCGCCATGTCTCGGTCAGTGAAGTGCTCGCCATTGGTAACGAACAAATTGCCGTCGCTCGCCTGGACGATGCGACTGCCGAAGTGATTTCCGCGCGAGGCCGGACCATGCTGGCGGTAGATGACTTTCACATCAGCAAGCCGCGCCACCTCGCTGTCATCCAGCCGGGCACGCGCAAGCGCGGTGCGCCCGCCGCCGTTGAATGGCTCTGCATACGAAAAATAAATTGTGTGGTTCCGTACGAAATCGCGATCGAGGATCACGTCAAGCAACCCGCCCTGGCTGACGGCGAACACTTTTGGCGCGTTCCTGAGCGGCGGGGACAGTTGGCCATTATGCCCAACGATGCGGATGCGGCCGGGCCGTTCGGTCACCAGCATGCGGCCATCGGGCAAAAATGCGAGCGACCAGGGATGCACCAGACCGTTCGCGACGGTTTGAACCGTAAGGTCGCCAACAGAACTGGCGAATATCGGATCGCCTGCGTTCGCCAATCTGCCGCCGGCCAACAATGCGCTCAGTACCAGGACAATTCGCATGCCGGTCCCCTTCGATGCCGCGTCAACTGTGCGACATCACGAGGAGTTCCGATAGGCCAGTCTAGCCGTGGGTCTTTTTGTGGTGATGATGCGGGAGCGACAGGATGGTGAGCCCACCCATGCCGACAAACAATAGACCAAGTACAAGGGCGATGGCGAACACATCGCCTTCGTTGTCAATGATGTTGCCTGCGACGTCTGCGCGCGCGATTCGGACCGAAACTACCGTTGCGGCGACGAGTGTGGACATAGCCAAGGCGAGGCTGGTGATCAGTTCGGCGAAGGCCACGGTGCGGTGCTCGCTACCAAGCGCGCGGTTGGCCGGGGGCGTAAAGCCAGACGATTTAATGGGCTTGCGCATAACGAACCCGGAAATTGATCGCTTATTTAATGTCGGCTGGATAACGCTTGAAACCGGCAACGGTTCGGCCCGATTGGGGCACAGCCGGTGACGAAGCGAGGCGTTTTCGTGGCGGGGAATAAAAAGCCGTGGAATTCCAGCGCTACTGCGCCGGGGCGAGCTCTGGCTGCCAGTTCATGGGGATGTAGCCGGGCTCGTCAGCGACGCGGTCGAGCCAGGCGCGAATCGCCGGATAACGGCTGAGGTTGAAGTCGCACTG
>DASWAK010000428.1:0-24113 GCA_036391175.1 Pseudolabrys sp. | reverse complement strand
GGCAAGGCCGAGCCAGGCCTCGGCATCGCGCGGATGCTTTTCCACAGCGCGGCGGAAATGTTTCTCGGCGAGGCCGTAGTCGTTATGACGGAAGTACTTCTTGCCGAGACTCAACTCATCATTCGGATCGCTGCCGAGCAGTTTCCCCAGGATCGACAACGCGTGATCAGTGAGCGGATTGACGTCGGCCACTTCCGGATCACCGACAGTAACGTCAACGAAGCTGGTATCGGTGCGCACGTCCTCTGACTTGCCGATTGGCACGGTCACCATGACGGTGCGATTGTTGCCGCTGATCTGGATCGATCGCGACCGCGCGTACGCATCGCCGATCATGCCAAGAATCGACGCTGCCAAGGCGATGGCCAGCGTGATCGCAAGATCGCGCAGCCAACTGCTACGCTTCGTGGTCCTGTCCGCAGACCGCCAGCTAAAGCCGACGCTAATATCATTGTGTTTATTCACGACACACTCCCCACCCCTTATTGATCCCAAGCCCGGGATTACCAGGCGACTTGCCTCCGCTCCGTCGCGGCCGAGGCCCCATTACTTCCCTCAACCGGAACGGTGTATTCCTGTTTTGCCGACACACGCGTCACCACGACCGTTGTGGTGGCGGCCTTGTCGGTGCTAATCGGTTCGTTGGTCCCCAAATCGCTAAGTGTGACTTTGCGAGTTCGAACTTCGGCAGTTTCGCCGGCCTTGCGCAGCAGCAGCGAGAGGCTGCCAACTGAAGACGCAAGCCACAATTTCTGTGCGTCGACGGTGTCAACTTCCAGCGTTACCGATTTCGCGACCGTCGCCTTGACAACGCGCTCGTCGGCAGTCTGGTCGACCGCGAGCACGCGCGTATTCTGCAGCACGACTTGAGTCGTGGCCGAACCCTTTTCGATCTGGCGAGTGAGAACGACGTCAACGTGATCGCCCGGCAGTACGAACCCGCCGACGCCTTCCACATCGTTGACGCGAATAGTCACGGCCTTCATGCCTGGCTTGACCAGCGCTGACAGCGTCGCGCGCTGACCGGGCCCAGTGATCTTGAGCGCGAGCACTGGCTCGTTCGCTTCGATCGCGGCCAGCACGATACGGCGGCCACCCGACACGACGTCTTGAATCTTGGCGAAGGCGCCGGCCGGCAGTCCGTTAGACGGCCAAGGCACTTCCTCGAGCATCGAGGCATTGAGCTCGGTGCCGAAACGCAACGGTTGTTTTGCGACGACGACGGTTTGCGACGCCACTTGTGTCGTGTTCGTCTCGAGGTTCTTCGCCCGCATGTTCGCCTGGTTGTTGAGCCAGACCTGGGCGATGAAAACGGCGAGCAAGCCGAAGACCGCGGCAAACCCGATCATGACGATGGTACTGGTACGCACGACGACAAGCCCCGTTTGACGCGACCGAACTTTTCCTCGGTCTGTTCGTGCAAACACTAGAGGCGATGCAGTATTGAATTACTAAAATCATTGTCGCAATTGCGCCTATGCTGAAGAGCGCATGAATTCGTAGCGTTTACGACGGGTATCTGAAGTCAGATAAACTTTAGGGTAACCTTGCGCGAAATTAACAATACTGGGTCGCATGCTGGCGTCGCAGGTAAGGATCGATTCAGCCTGATGATGCCGCGGGCATTCAAAAAGTCCCGCAAATACTGGGCTATTGCCCACACGCGCGATGCCAAAGCGAGCGAGTTGGGATTCGTCAACACTAAGGCACGGTTACCGGAATACTGCGGTTGGCGTTGCTCGTGCGGCGGCGTTGCGGCAACATGTCCGACCTGTCATCAGACGAAAGAGGTCGCATCCAAAGTGATGCGTCGTCACAAATTTTTCCGGGAGAAATCGCCGATGTCGAAACCCCGCATTAGCTATGTCGATCCTTCGACGATTAACGACCCTGCCATGATCGCTGAATTCGAGCGTTGTGCGCGGGAAGGAACGCCACGGCCGGAAAGTCAGGCCATTCGCGCACACGTGCCGGCGACCTTCTGGTCATTCGCCAACACCTGGCGCGACGTATTCAAGAACGGAGTCGCCGACCACAAGATCAAAGAGCTCTGCCGCATCTATGTCTCACGTTCAGTGCTATGCGAGTTCTGCGGCAACCAGCGTTCGATCAAGGCGGCGAAGTCTGGTCTTAAGGAAGACGATTATTCCGACCTGATCAATTTCGAGAGCTCGACGCGATACGACGAACGGCAAAAGGCGGCGTTGGCTTACGCCGAAGCAATAACCTGGGACCTGCCTGCTACGGACGAATTGTGGGACCGGCTCCACAAGCAGTTCAGTGAACCGGAACTCGTCGAGATCGGCTATTTTGTCGCCATCACCATGGGTCAGCAGCGCTGGCTGCGCACACTGAACATCGAGCATCACCAGATTCTCGCCGGTACCGATGCATCGATGGCGCCGGGTTTCGAGTCATTGGACGCACTTCAGCGTTCGAAACAGGCCGAAGATTATTGGGCCAAGATCAACACCAAACCCGCAAAACAGGCTGCAGAGTGACAAGTCAAACGACAATGAAATCGGCTATCCGCCCGGCCCCTGCATCGCAGGGCCCCAAAGCTGAACCACGGATTCGCGTACGGGGACTAGGTAAGCACTACGGCTCGCTTGAAGTATTTCGGAACATCGACTTCGAGGTCGGCGAGCGTGAAATTGTTGCGATTGTCGGCCCATCCGGCTGCGGCAAGACCACGCTATTGCGCTGTATCGACGGCCTGTTGCCACATGATGCCGGTGAGATCTGGGTTGGCACCGAACGCGTTACCGAGCCAATCGCGGGTGTCGCGATGGTATTCCAGCACTTCGGGCTATTTCCATGGAAAACGGTATTCGAGAACGTGGCTTACGGTTTGCGGATGGCCGGCGCGCCGAAGGCGGACATTGCGCACAAAGTTCCAGAATTCATCAAGTTGGTGGGTCTCACCGGCTTTGAAGACGCATTTCCTTATCAAATGTCCGGCGGCATGCAGCAACGGTGCGGTCTTGCTCGCGCACTCGCCGTCGAGCCGAATGTCTTGCTGATGGATGAGCCGTTTGCAGCGGTCGACGCGCAGACACGTGAGATTCTGCAATTCGAATTGTTGCGCATCTGGGAGCAACGACCCACCGCCATGATCTTCGTTACTCACTCCATCGAGGAAGCGGTCCTTCTCGGACATCGCGTGATTGTGCTTAAGGGCCGGCCCTCGAGCATTCATGAAACCATCTCCATCGATTTGCCTCATCCGCGCACCCGGGAGACGCTGCGCGAGCCGCGTTTCGCCGAATTGCGCGAGCGGGTGTGGGGTACGCTGATGCGGGAAGCCCGCGAGGCCGAATTCCAACTCGAACGCTGAATAAGAAAAGCGAAACTTAAAGGGAGGATTCCATGATTCGTAGAACCGTCGCATTGATGGCCGGCGGTGTCCTGCTGGCAGCATCATTGACGGGCATTGCGCCGGCAGCAGCGCAAAGCAAGAAGGTCGTCGTGGCGATTCCGGGCATTCCACCGATCTATTCGGTGACGATCGCCTATGTCGCGGAGAAGCAGGGCTTCTTCAAAAAACATGGCGCCGACGTCGAAATCAAACCGTTCGATAACGGCACTGCCGCCGCCCGCGCGGTGGTCGCCGGAGATATCGACATGGCCTGGTCGCCGACGCCGCCGGTGATCAACCAGGTCTCAAATGCCGACGTCCCGCTTGTGGCGGTTTATGGCATGCCTAATCCTGATTGGGTGATCGGTACGACTGAGGCCGGCAAGACGTGCAAGGATCTGGTCGGTCAGGATGTCGGCATCGACTCGATCAACGGCGCGCGCTCAGTGGCGCTGCGCTCCATGCTCACAGGTTGTCCCGGCGTGAAGATCGAGGACACCAAGCAGATAGCGCTCGGCTCAACCCCCGGCCCGGCCCTGCTCGCCGGCCGTCTGCAATTTGCCGTGCTGCATCTAGATGACCTCGCGGAGATCGAACACCAGGGCAAGAAGCTCAATATCCTACTGGCGATGAAGAATACCAACCCGACCAGCCACTATCTGATTATGGTCGTGCGCAAGGACAATCTGGCAAAGAACCGTGACGCCATCGTGCGCACGGTCGCTGGCATGATCGAAGCTGCACATTTCATGCAGGATCCAAAGAATGCCGACGCGGTCGCCGAGGCGGCCGCCGTTACGGGGCACAACAAGGAGGTCAACAAGGCCGCGCTCAAGGCATTCCTCGCCATCGATTTTTGGGCGGCAAAGGACGACGGAATGCCGCGCAACAAGATTGAGGCTGTCGCCGCATTGATGAAGAAGATCGGCTCGATCAAACCCGACAAGGAACCGGTGACCTACGATGCACTGGTTGACGGCAGCGTCTGGAAAGACGCCAACGCGATGGTGAAGTAAGACGTAACAACGAACTGTCATCCCCGATAGCAGGGACCCGGTATCTCGGACGTCCGCTGTCGCCGCGGACGATGACACCGGAGTAAACAGCGCACGTGCAACCAGCCATCCGCCGCTACGCGCCGTTCTGGCTCAGCATCTTTGCCGGGCTTGCGCTATGGGAAATCGCCGGGCGCAGCACCAGCAAGGCGTTCATGGTGCCTTTCTCGGAAACGCTGGTGCGGCTCTGGCAGTTGATTACGCGTGGTGAATTTATCGGGCAATTCCTCGATTCAACCCAGCTGTTCCTCACTGGTTTCCTGCTGGCGCTCGCCGTTGGCGCACCACTCGGCCTGCTCCTGGCCCGCGTGCGCGTGCTGCGAATCGGCATCGAGCCTTACCTCATGATTCTGTATGCCACGCCGATGGTGGCGCTGATTCCTTTCATCCTGTCGTTAATGGGCTTTGGCTTCGCGCCGAAGGTGCTGGTGGTCTTTCTATTCTCCGTGTTTCCGGTGCTTTACAACACGGTGGAAGGCGCGCGCAGCATCAAGCCCGAGTTGATCGAGGTGGCGAAATCCTACCGCTCCAGCGAATGGTCGTTGTGGCGCGAGGTGATGCTACCTTACACCCTGCCTTACATGATGACCGGCGTTCGCCAGGCAATCGGGCGCGCATTGGTCGGCATGATCGCGGCGGAGTTCTTCCTGTCCTCGACCGGCCTCGGCCAACTCATTATGGGCGCCTCACAGGATTTCGATACTGCGGGCGTGTTCGCTTCCATCCTGGTGATCGGGTTGATCGGCGTCGGATTGACGCGACTCGGCTTGAAGATCGAGCAGCATTTCGCGCGCTGGAGACAGTAGGTGATGACCGAGACGACCATCGGTGAAACATCCGCCGCGATCTCCGGGGCGTCGGCATCGTCACGTCCTGTCGCGTTGCTGCAGGGGAGTTTCCTACCGCGGTTCGTCACGGGGCTGGTGATCATCTTGAGTTGGGAGTTCGTAGTCCGCGCTCTCGCTCCTGCTTACGTGGCAAAGCCGACGACCGTCGTGCTCGCTATTCCACACGTAATAACAGACCCGGCATTTCTGCAGGCGCTCGGCGCTACGCTTGCGGCGGTTGCCGAAGGGTTGGCGATTACGATCGTTGTCGGTACCGCCATTGGGCTGCTGATGGGACGCAGCAACACCGCCGATCAGATGATCCGCGTCTACATCAATGGCTTTAACGCCATGCCAATGATCATCGTGTTGCCGCTGTTCTCATTGTGGTTCGGCTATTCAGCGGCTGCACGCATTGCCACCATTATCTTCGCTGCAATATTCGCGATCACGATGAATGTCGCCGATGGCGCCCGCTCAGTGCCACGTGAATACCAGGAAGTTGCACGCTCGTTCCGTTCCGGCCGTCTGCGGATGTTGACCGAAATCGTCTTGCCCGCGTCGATGCCTTATCTTCTCGCGGGCTTCCGGCTGGCCGCCGGCCGCGCATTGATTGGCGCAGTGGTGGCCGAGTTTTTCCTCTCGGTCGGTGGGCTCGGTTACTACATCCTCTACAACTCGCGCTCTTACCATCATAACGAAGCCTTCGTCGGCGTGCTGCTGCTCGCAGCATTCGGGGTCGGCTTCGAATTGCTCGTAGTTTGGGCGACGAGGCGTTTCATGCCGTGGTATCGCCACGACGAAAAGGCGAGCTAGCGCGCGCTCCTGCAATCTATCATAGGGAAATCCCGTATGTCGTCCGACCCCCTGCTCAAGGCCGCGATCACGCACTGGGGCCCGCGCTTTGTTGCCAACGGCGTGGTGCTGACCGACTTCGAGGAGGTCACCGGCTCGATCTCTTCATATAATGACTGGTGCAGCGCCTGGTCGGCACGCGCCGCGCACCACGAGCAGCTCGGGCGGGAGGCCCTCGCAAAGAAGCATTTCCTCACAGCTGGCGAATGCCTGCAGCGTGCCGGTGTCTACTATCATTTTGCGTCGTTCCTATTCGTGCATGACCAGGCGCAGATGAAAGCCGCACACAAGAAGCAGATCGAGTGTCGGCAGGCCGCGCTGCCGCATCTCCGGCCGCCCGGCGAGCGCGTCGAGATTCCGTATCAGGGCAAAACGTTGGCGGGCATTCTGCGAAAGCCGGGGGGCATCGAGCGGCCGCCGATTGTGGTGATGGCAGTCGGGCTCGATTCGACCAAAGAGGAAGGCGACGCCTACGAAGCACCGTTCCTTGCGCGTGGCATGGCAACGCTGATCTTCGAAGGCCCGGGGCAGGGCGAGGCACAATATGATTTTGCCATTCGCGGTGACTACGAAATACCGGTAAAGGCCGTGATTGATTTCGTGGAAAAGCGCTCCGATCTCGATACCAAGCGCGTCGGCATGTGGGGCGTGAGCCTGGGCGGCTATTACGCGCCGCGCGCCGCAGCCTTCGACAAGCGCATCAAGGCCTCCATTGCGCTCGGCGGACCGTTCAACTGGGGCGCGACCTGGGATGGCCTACCGGAATTGACACGCGAAGCTTTCCGCGTACGCAGCCACTGCAAGACGCAGGACGAAGCGCGCAAGAACGCCAACACGCTTTCGCTTGAAGGTGTGGCTCAAAACATCACTTGCCCGCTTTTCATCGTGAACGGCCGGCTTGACCGCATCGTGCCCGCCAAGGATGCCGAGCGCCTGGCGCGCGAGGCAAAAGGACCGGTCGAGCTGATGATGATCGAGGATGGCAATCACATCGCCACAAACCGCGCCTACCGCTGGCGCTCGCAAAGCGCGGACTGGATGGCCGAGCAGCTCAAATAGTCTGGAAGCCGCGCGGCATCGAATGCAACGGCTCGATGCCGGTCGCGGTGATCACCACCATCTCGCCCGTCTGAACACCGGCGTTTCCATCGCGTGTGACGACATTCGGTTGGATCACCACAGTCTGGCCCGCGCGGAATGGTTCCTGTGGCACGGGGCCGGCAGGACGGCTCTTGCAGCCAAGAATTGGCGGCAGATAGCCGCCACCATAGCCGTGCAGAAGATCGTCGATGATGGTGAAGCCGGCCTCCTCGATCACGCCTGACGCCTCGATGACTTGCGCAGGCGTGGCGCCGGCCTTAAGCACAGCTGCGATCGCATCGAATGCAGCGTCCGCCGCTGCATGCAACTCGCCATAAAGTGCGTTCGGCGCACCGAGCGCAAAGCTACGTAACACCTGCCCCGGGTGGTCCCAAAACGCAGCGCTGATCTCGGCCACCACGACGTCGCCAGCCTGCACGCGCCGCATGCGAGGAAACTGACGGGGTACGCCAAGGTCTGGCGCATTCATTGCCGTGACGCCGATATAGTGAATAACATTGGTTGCACCGTGTGGAATGTATGCGCGCTCGACCAGATCGCCGAGCTCGCGTTCATTCAACCCGGTCTTCAAACCATCACGCAGCGCGACCATGCCAAGATCGCTGAAATGCGCGCCGATACGCAACCAATCTAGTTCGTCGGCAGACTTTACTTGTCGCAATCGAATGTAGTCGCGGTTGAGGCTTTTCGATTTTCCAAATTTTGCTGATAGCGCCGCATACTGCTCGGCACTGATCGGCCCGATCGTCGCGACGCGATCTTGTCGCGCGCTGCGCTGCTCCAGTACCTCGATCGCCGCAGCGATCGAAGATTTGCCGCCCCACGCTACATCGGCCTTATCAGCGAGGATGCGTGCCTGCGGCGCATGATTGACGTATTGTACAAATAATGCGTCCCGCTTGCCGGGCGTCAGCACACCGACTGCCTCGGCGGTCACCGGCCATTGCGTCAACCACTGCACGACCGAGCCGAAGCGATTGGCGCCGCAGAAGACGAGATGATCGGCCTCTGTTTGCGTCAGCAGAGTTTCAATGGCTGCGCGACGGCGCGCCATCTCCGCATCGGAGAAACGCGGGTATTCGGCTTCTACAGTGCGCGCAAGATGTGGAGGAAGCGTCACGTGGCTTTCTTCGGCAGCGCCACGATCATGTCGAGCTCGACGCGCGCACCCGGCGACGACAGCTGATTGATGCACACCGTCGTACTGGCCGGCCGCCAGTCACCGAAATATTTACCCATGGTCGCATGCATGGCGTCGGCGTCGCGAAAATCAGTGAGATACTTTGTTACCTTTACGACGTCGCGCCACCCGGCTCCTACATTGTCGAGGATTGATTTGATCGCCTCCATCGCGCGCGTGGTTTGCTCCTCGATCGAGTGCGGATGCACGTGCTCGGCATCCACGTGCGGGTGCTTGTGGTAAAGCGGCGACGGGGTGGCGCCAGAGAGAAACATCAGGTCGCAGGCGCCCACGATCCTCACCGCCGGAGCATAGGGCATGGTGTGCGCCTCCTCCGGCTTCGGATGCACCGGCTCGAGCCGGAAACTCTGCTGCGGCTTAGTCATAACGGTCATCGCGGGTCTCCCGTCGGCAGGCAAACTCGCGCAATTTGGGACCGAAACGCTCTTCGATGCAACTGGGGCAGCTGCCGCCTCGCGTGTTGATCGCCACGCGGGAAACGCTAACGTGCGCGCGACAGGAGAGCCCGAATGCCCGCCACGATCCTCGATTCCGCAGTGTTTCGCGATATTTTCACGACCGAAGCAATGCGGAATGTGTTCTCGGACGAGAACCGCGTACAAAAATATCTGGACTTCGAGGCGGCGCTGGCCGGCGCGCAAGCCAAGCTGGGCATCATCCCGAAGGAAGCGGCTGCTGAAATCGTCCGCCACTGCTCGGTGCACAAGATCGACATGGCGAAACTCAAGGAGGCGACCGAGAGGATCGGCTACCCGGTACTGCCCGTCGTTCAGCAGCTCGTGAAACTGTGCAAGAACGGGCTCGGCGAATGGTCGCACTGGGGCGCCACCACCCAGGACATCACCGACACCGCAACCATCATGCAAATCCGCGAGGCGCTTGCCATCGTCGAGAAAGATATCGATGGCATCTGTGATGGGCTGGCGGTGCTTGCGAAGAAATACCGCAACACGCCCATGGCCGGCCGCAGCAATCTCCAGCACGCGGTGCCAATTACCTTCGGATACAAGATGGCGACCATGCTCGCCGCGTTCGAGCGTCACAAACAACGTCTGAAAGAAATCGAGCCGCGCGTCCTGGTGGGTCAATTCGGCGGAGCAGCCGGCACACTGTCCTCACTCGGCAAGGACGGATTGAAAGTTCAGGAAGAGCTGATGAAAGAGCTCAAGCTCGGCCAGCCAGAGATTTCCTGGCACACGGTGCGCGATCGCATCGCCGAGGTCGGCTGCTTCCTTGGCTTGGTCACCGGAAGCTGCGGCAAGATTGCCTTCGACGTTAAGCTCCTGATGCAAACCGAAGTGGAAGAAGTATACGAACCGTTCCATGCGGGACGCGGCTCGTCCTCGACCATGCCGCAGAAGCGCAATCCAATTTCCTCCGTTTACATCACTGCACAAACTGCAATGGTACGTCAGCTCGTCGCCGCGCTGCTAGATGCTCAAGTCGAGGACCACGAGCGCGCCACGGGCCCGTGGGAAATCGAATGGATCGCGCTGCCAGAAATTTTCATGCTCTCGGCGGGCGCGCTGGCGCAGACGCGCTTCCTGATCGAAGGCCTGCAAGTGAACGAGAAAAAGATGCGCGAAAATCTCGATATCACCAAAGGGCTGATCATGTCGGAAGCAGTGATGATGGGGCTCGGCGCGGATCTTGGCCGCAACAAGGCGCACGATCTAGTCTACGATATTTGCCGCGAGGTGGCGAAGACCGGGCGACCGCTGATCGATCTGCTCGCTGAGGATAAAGAGATCAGCAAATATGCCGACCGCAAGAAACTGGAAAAACTGGTCGATCCAGCGAATTATCTTGGTGTTGCCGGCGAGATGGTCGATCGCGTCCTGAAAATGCGAAAGTAGTTTTACTCCGCTTTCGGCATCGTTTTCCATATTGCCAGCGCCACCAGAAGCGTGGCCGCGCCGATCGACAGGAAAAGCACCGGTACTGTTGCGCCGAATTTCTGCATAAGCGCCACGATGATCGCCCCGCCCGTCATGAAAGCCGCGTTAAGCACATTGACCGCGGCGATGGTGCGCGCACGGTAATCCGCACCGCTCCAGGCCTGCACCGCAGCGAAGGTGGGGATAATGAACAGGCCGCCGGCGATCGCAAGCCCGCACAGATCGGTCGCCACGCGAATGCCGAGCGCTGATGCAAACACGACGCCCGGACCTTGCAGCGACGTCGCAGGCGTTGCGTCAAGCGTGGCAACGCCGAGATCAAGCGCGAAGCCACCGATGAGGACCGCGCCTACCAGCGTCGTCTTTAGAACAATGCGCCCACGCGCGATTGCTGCTGCCAGGCCCGACCCGACACCAACCGCGATCGAAAACACTGCGAGATAAGCCGTCACTGTATATTCGTTGCCGCCAATCAACGTCTTGATGAGGGGCGGCAGCAGCGACAACACCACGATGCCGATTAACCAGAACCAGCTCGTCACCATCGCGCCCCACCATAATCGTGTATCGGAACGCAGATGCCAGACCATCATGGCTGTAGAAGCCACGATGTTAGTCGCGACTTTAAGATGTGGTGCGCCCTCGCCGCTCGCTGGAATATACAGCGCTGCCATCCAGCACGCGATCGCGAAGCTCACGACTAGTGCGGCGAACAGCCCTGCGTCGCCACCGTCACGCGCAGCCAGTCCGCCGGCGATCGTGCCCAGAAGGATGGCGACGAAGGTCGCGCCTTCCACCAGCGCGTTGCCGGCGGGCAGTTGTTCGCGTCGCAAATGATCCGGGAGAATGCCATATTTGATCGGGCCAAAAAGTGCCCCGAGAATGCCGAAGCCGAATAGCGCGACAAACAGCAGCGGGAGCGAGGCCCGCAGGTAGCCCCATGCCGCCAGGGCGGCGATGAATATCTCCACGAATTTCAGCCGCTGCGCGACCCGTGCCTTGTCGTAGCGATCGGCAAGCTCGCCCCCGAGCGCGGACAAAAAGAAATAAGGGGCAATGAACACCGCGCTTGCGAATGTAATCAGGGCCTCAGAATCGGCGGTGCCAGAATGGAACAGAATAACGAAGACCAGCGCGGTCTTTAGAAAATTATCGTTGAATGCCGCGAAGAACTGACACCAAAATAGCGGCGCAAATTGCCTCGACAGCAGCAGGGGCGGTGGCATGTCACCGCATTATTGCAAAGTTTCCGATCGGTTGCGCTGTCATGGACGCAAAAATTAGGCGGCCCATCGGCCGCCGAGAAGCGTTTGTTCCTGCTAACCCCATCAAGGTGAAGCATTTTCCTCGTAGGATTCCAAAGCCATCGCTCCCAGAGCGAAGCAAAGGGCGATGCCGATGACGATCGTAAATAATGTAATCCACATGACGTGCCTCCTACTCCGTCAGCGCGAGCGCGGGAGTCTGGCGAAAGAAACGCGCCAAGTCCGCCCCGGTTCCCAAAAAAATAGGTTCAGACGTCGGGCCGGATTGAAGCCTGCAAATCGGCCAGTAATATGCGTAAATCGAGTTCCCGGAACTCTAAATAAATTCGACGTAGCCAGCGCTGCAGCTCAATATGCGCGTCGAGCGGTATGCCGACGGCAGCGCCCATATTCGAATCTGCGAATGAGAAGGGCGGTGTCTCGATGTACCGGCGTAAACCAGGCGCCAGTACCGGCAGACGCACCATCACCGGACTTCCACCGACCAGCGGATACTTGTCGCGATGCTGCGCAGGACCGAACATTTCGTTGTGCACTGGCGCCAACATCGCCTGCGCGAAACGATCGCGCAAACTGCGATAGGCTTCAACCGATCTTTGGTCAGGCGTCGCCATAAACAGAATCGCCACGGCGACCGAACGGCGCCCCGCTTCCTCGACGAAACCGATCTGATGCGCCACCGAAAAAAAAGACTCAAACGATTCATGGCCGAGATCGATGACCTTGGTGGTGTCCTCGTCCGCGATCAGGCGATCGAACAGCGCCATTTGGCCATTGATGTCGCGGACAGTCGCTATCGTGGTCTTTTCGGGCAGGAACTGCACTAACGTGCGTTCGCCAACATTGAGATCGAAGGCTGCGACCGAACGACCCTCATGCAAATGGAAGTCAGCAAGCAATCGCGCCAGCAGGGTTTTGCCGACGCGTGGGCGCGGCGATGCGGCAATGGTGATGGAACTGCGGAATGACATCACCTGACCGGACGCCGTCGCACGATTGGAGCACTTGGATAAAGGCTAGCCGGCGACCTGACGGACGTTGCTTTCCATCTTTGGCGAGACCAGATCGACGAGCTTCACCCGGTCGAACTCACCCCAGACATTGCCGAGCCAGTGGCGAACATAGCCGCGCAGAACGAAAGAATAGTTGGCTCCTTCGCCCTTTGCGCCCTTGTTGCCAACAAATGAGACGAACGGAACGCTGGCCACTTCAACTTGCTCGTAAGCCATCTCGTTTAGCTTCGGGATGGCGATCTCCTCAGCGCCCTTGATCCTCTTAAAATACGAATTGTAAGTCGCCGGATCCCACTCGAAGAATGTGGTGTTGTTGATGAAGTTCTTCACCAGGAAGTAATTGGCGTCGCCAATGACGCGCGCTGTCTCGGCGATTTCCTCGAGCGAGGCGATTGACGGCCCCAGGATATGAAACACCGCAAATGTGATCTGTCCCTTCTTGGCCGATTCGAGGAAGCCAATTTCGCTCAATGCCTGCAGCGTTGACGACAACAAACCGGCGCGTACGTCGATCACCGTTACTTTGGCTTCAGCGCTGCCCAGCGTATCGAAGATTTTCATTTGATCTGAAACTGAGGTCACATCGACAACCTCGGTCAGACCGGGATGAAAACGCTTGAGTGTGCCGCGCGGCGACTCGGTGTCGAAGGCCCGGGTCGGCGTCTGATGAGCGCCAAAGTAATCGATCAAGGTGCGGGCGACAGTGGTCTTACCGACGCCCCCTTTATCCGCACCAACGAGAATGACAGCAGGTCTGGCCATAGCAATACTCTACAGGACGAAGTGACTGATCCGATTGCTCAATATCTTACGTTATCGGTGCGGGAGAATGACAGGTTTAATTCAGGACGGGGGACGCCAAGCCGCATCCCAGCTTTCTTCCTCAATCATAAATTATAGCGCAATTTCAAGCAATTGGATGAAAGGCCAAGGCCGGAACCGTTTAACCTTCAGCGAGACAATTGTGACAAGGGTATCGCCTTATCTCAAAGCGGTGCCGGCGGAGGGATTTGAACCCCCGACCACCCGCTTACGAAGCGGATGCTCTACCGCTGAGCTACGCCGGCCGAAGTCGCGCCACTGATATCGGCGTGGACCTCACTTGGCAAGCAATAGAGCCTCGTTCGCTATGCCGCGCTTAACGGAACAACTGGCGCAGCCGTTGCCATGCATCAGTCGCTGGTGGCGTCACGGTTTCTGGTACCGGATCGCGATCGAGGCCTGAATCGGGGCCCGGATCATCAGGTGCATGCACCAGTGGGATGACTGGCTCGACCGGTTTGGCCTTGGCAGATGCCTTGGATTTCGCAGTCTTGCGCGGCCTCTCCGCTGGTGGCTCAGGTTTTGTCTCCAGCCGAGTCACAGTGATTGACTCCGCAAGGGGCGGCGCGACCTCAATGACAGGACGGCTGACGCCGATCTCGGCGAGTGGAACTTTCCATTCAAAGCCGTCGAGCCGTCCTTTCGGTGAAACCGGGAGCCAGCGCTCCGACACCATGCCATCCGCGGTCCAGACGGGGTCGCCGGAAGCGCGCATAGCGCGCGTCATCCATTCGCGCACGCGGCCTTCGTCGGCGTGTTCGGTTTCCTCGATGTCCGCCATCAATGTCGCGACGCGCCGCGTCGGCGCCGACAGGTATGGCGCCAGCGCTGCACGCGCGATCGTAAATTCGCGCGCATCGAGCGCTGCACGCGCTACCGCTAAAGCACCCTCAAGTTGACCCGGGACCTTGTCGGCGAGCTTCTGCATGCGCGCGAGCCGCTCCCGCGCGCTGTCGCCAAGCCGGAGGTTAGCGTAACTTTCTGCGATATCCGGGTGCGGATTGATCGTCCAGGCGGTCTCGAGGATTTTTCGTGCCTTGCGCGGTTCGCCCGATTCCGCCAACCGTCGTCCAGCGAGCGCCGCTGCTGGCACCAGGTCAGGTGCCAGCTTGACCGATTCCAGTACCAGCGCGCGCGAAGTGTCGCGGTCGATGTCCGCAAGCGCTTGCGCGCGCGCGGCGAGCAGCACGGCACGTTTGCGGCGATAGTCGGGCTTCTCCAGCGCGTCCTTCATGTGATCGAGGGCGTCGAGTGCGCCGGCCCAGTCCGCGGCGGCGCAGCGATAGTCGAGCACCGCCTGCCCGGCCCAAACCGCCGCAGGTTTTACTTTGGCCGCTTCTTCGACGGCGCGCCGCGCGGCGTCGGTGTCGTTGCGCCGCTGCGCCTCGATGTAGAGACCGCGCAGCCCCAGCAATTTGGTGTCATCGCGCTTCGTCATTTCACGAAACGCGCGCTCGGCGGTATTTCGGTCGCCGGCCATCTGTGCCGATTGCGCGGTTAGCAACAGCGCGAGTGGATCGCCCGGCGACAGTCGTGCCGCTTCGGTGGCGGACTTGCGCGCAACGCGCAGATCGCCGGAGCCAATTGCGATCAAGCCGCGGCTTATCGCAAGGTAGCCTTTGACGGCGCGACGGTGCCGAAAAAACAGTGATACATGCTCGGGCGACTGCAAAATTGCGCGCACAATCGACCACAGGAACAGGGCGATGAGCACCAGCACGGCGACTGCGAAGGCGCCCACCATCATCGATGTTTCGATACGATAGCCCATCCAGGTGATGGAGACCTCGCCCGGGTGATCGGCGATCCAGGTGACGCCTGCGGCTATGACCGCCACCGAAGCCAGAAAAAGGATGATGCGGGTCATCCCAGCCTCACCGCTTGCTAAGTGCGTGCATGGTCTCGCTCGCAAACTGACGCGCGGCGGCGAGCGCAGCCTGCCGTGCCTGAGCTTTTCTGATCCAATCTTGTACTGGCGCTCGTGTTGCGGCGTCGAGCTTACCGAGATCGTTAAGGGCGGCGTCGATGGCGGCGTGCGCGGCTTCTATTTCGATGCGCGCCAGCACGGCCGACGCATCGTCGCCCGGCGGCGCATCCACCGGACGAATACGCACGAGCTTGCTGGCATTAGCTTCCAGCCGCTCCAGGAAGCCGCCAATCGGCGCGTGCGCGCCGGAAACCTTCTGCATTGCCGGGATCAGCGCGCGCAGCTCCTGTGCAAGCGTCGCGACGGTTGGCACACCGTTCGCCGCGAATGGTGCCATCGGCGCTAAACTCTTCTCGTCCGCACTGAGAGATTTTGCTTCTTCGAGTTCGGTGATGAACGGCGCGCCGCTCACGACTGCGTCACGCAGCGCCACCGCGCTCAGCGCAAGCCTCGCGGCACTATCGGCTGGTGCGCCTTTGACCAGCTTCTCGAGTGCGGCGATACGTTTTTTCACGGAATCGACATCGGCTGGAGACGGGCCGGCTGATGCATTCTTGCCGAGATCCTGCACCCTGTTGCGCAATTCCATCATCGCTTTCTCGGATGCGTCCGCACGTAATCGAGCATCCGCAGCTGTTGCGGCAACTTCATCGCTGCGCTTGGTGAGAGCCGTCATTGCAACGCCGAGCGACTTCATGGCGTTGTCAGCGGCAGAAAGACGCTCAAAGACGGTTGGATCGCTGGAAGTTTTGACAGTTGCTTCGAGCTTTGCCATGCGATCATTAAGCGCGGCGATTGATGCCGGGTCGGCCCTGATTGAGCCGTCATAACGAGCAGGCACCAGCCCGGCGAGCCAAAGTGTAGACAGCATGGCCGCCACAATAACCGCGCCGGCAAATCCCGCGAAAAGTACTTGCCAGGCAATTCCTCGTTTTCGGGATGACCCGTCGCGACCATTGGCAGGTTCGGAGTCGTGAACGACCTCAGGTTGCTCGTGGGCATCCTGTTCCGGAGGTGAGTGCGGCTCGTCGGCAGCGGATTTGGCCGCAACTTCAGTAGCAGTCAGATCAATGGTTGGGGCTGGGCCCTTGCGGCGGCGCGCGCCTTCGGCAGGGTCCGGCGTCGTGCGCTTATCGACCATGCGTGTTTCCTCGAATCGGCTCAACCCCAGGCAGGAAATAACGCAAATGGCGTGCGTGCGCCAATAATCAACCCTGTTGCGCCTGCAAAAGCTCGATCAGTGCTGCCTCGTCGGGATGCGCGGCAACGGCGATGCAGCTGGCACCCGCGAGAGGTTCGGCGACTTGCGCCGACAGGCAAAGATGCCGCACCGCCAGCGCAGGTCCGACAATGCCCGCCCTCTTGGCACCGGCCACATAGTTTTCGGCGCTGCGGCGGGAAAAATGCATCACGATGTCAACCTCGCCGACCCTGAGCGCCTCGATCAGCGCCGGCGGAAACGGCGCAGCAACCGCGCGGTATACGACGCGCATCTCAGCGGCGATACCACGCGTTGACAGCTCGCCGATGAGATCAGCAGCGCGATCCTCACCGGCGAGATAGAGCAGCGGGGCTTTGGCATCGGCATGTTCCCCAACCAACGTACGCACCAGATCACGCACATCGCCGCCCGCCGATGTGACATTGATGAACCCGGTCTGCCGCGCGGCTTCGGCGCTGCGCTGGCCGACAGCGAAAAGGGGACGTTTGATCAAGGCATCGCGTGCAGGATTGTGAGCAATCGCGTTCGGCGCATTCGCGCTGGTCACAATGACCGCGCCCCACTCGCCCGCAAGGTTGGCAGCAATCACTTCTACGCGCATCAGCGGCGCCACCAGCACCTCATGTCCGCGCGCGCGTAATGCGGTCGCGGTGCGTTCGCCGTCGGCTTGCGGGCGAGTGATAACGACGCGCATGATTACCTTTCATTGTGCATGATCATGCCTGAAATCCCCATTTTCGGCATCATGCACTAGTCGAAGAATCCGGGCCCCGCCCGGTGCTTTAGTTCGCGCCCAGCGTCGGTACCGATCGTAGCCGCATCTTTGCGGCTGCCAGTCCCGGCGATGTCGTGTGCGGCGCTGCCATCGGGCCGCGCAACCAATCCACGAAATTTTATGGCATCCCCGGAGATCGTGGCATGGCCTGCGATCGGAGTTTTGCAGGAGCCATCGAGCGCGGCGAGGAAGGCTCGTTCGCATGCGACTGCGATAAAGGTCTCAGCGTGATCAATGCGCGCAAGAATGTCGCATACGCGCGTATCGTCCTTGCGCGCCTCGATGCCGATTGCCCCCTGCCCGACGGCTGGCAGAAACTCCTCTGCGTTCATGATGCTGGTGATATGCTCGACCAGTTCGAGGCGCCTTAGCCCGGCGAGCGCAAGCAACGTGGCATCGACTTCGCCGGCGTCGAGTTTACGAAGCCGCGTCTCTACATTTCCGCGCAGCGGTGTAACACGCAGGTCCGGCCGCGCACGCTTAGCGATTGCCTGCCGGCGCAGCGATGCAGTTCCCAGGCTTGCACCGCGCGGAAGTTCGACGAGCGAGCGCGCCTTATGGCTGATGAAGACATCGCGGGGGTCTTCGCGTTCAAGGCAAGCTATCAAAGCCAAACCTTTCGGCAAAATCGTCGGCATGTCTTTCGCCGAGTGCACGGCGAGATCGATCCGTCTATCCAGCAGGGCTTCCTCGATTTCCTTCGTGAACAAACCCTTGCCACCTTCGTCCGCCAGTGGCCGATCCTGGATGGTATCGCCGGTGGTGCGGATGACGACGAGTTCAATCGTCTCCTCGTTCACGCCCATTGCCGCGGCTAGCCGCGACCTCACCGCGCGCGCTTGCACCAATGCGAGCGGGCTGCCGCGCGTGCCGATGCGCAAAGAGGCTGTGGATTGCGCCATATAACCTCGCGATGCTAGGCCCAACCGGGGTCGGCCCCGCGTTCAGGACTAGCTATTATTTCGCCCGCCGTCACGTCGCCCCGGCCGGGCGCAGGGGTACATGAGGGACTGATGATCGTTCTCGGGATCGAGACGACCTGCGATGAGACCGCGGCGGCGGTGGTCGAGCGTTTCGAGGACGGCCGCGGCAGGATCCTGTCCAATGTAGTGCTTTCACAGGTGAGTGAACACGCCGCGTTCGGCGGAGTGGTGCCGGAAATCGCCGCGCGTGCTCATGTCGAAGCGCTCGATGTCATCATCGCCAAAGCCATGACGCAGGCTGGCCTCAACTACGATGCGATCGACGGCGTTGCCGCCGCTGCCGGGCCAGGACTCATCGGAGGCGTGATCGTTGGCTTGACCACTGCCAAGGCAATCGCGCTGGTCAAAAACAAGCCGCTGATTGCGGTCAATCATCTGGAAGCGCATGCGCTGACAGCGCGCCTGACCGATAACACGCCATTTCCGTATTGCCTGTTCCTCGCGTCCGGCGGCCACACCCAGATCGTCGCGGTGCGCGGCGTTGGTGATTATGTCCGTCTTGGTACAACACAGGATGACGCTATCGGCGAAGCCTTCGACAAGACCGCAAAGCTGCTTGGCCTTGGTTATCCAGGTGGACCGGAGGTGGAGAAGGAAGCCATGCACGGCAACCCGGCGCGTTTCGCGCTGCCGCGCCCGATGCATGGGCGCAAGGATGCCGATTTCTCACTTTCCGGTCTAAAGACCGCGTTACGGCTGGAAGCGGAGAGAATTGCCCCGCTCAGCGAGCAAGATGTCGCCGATCTCTGCGCGAGCTTCCAGCAAGCGATCGTCGATGTTGTATTCGACCGGTTGCGTGCGGGCCTGGTACTGTTCCGCGCGCGTTTCGGCTTACCGAGTGCGCTGGTCGCCGCTGGCGGCGTCGCCGCCAATCAGCCAATCCGCAAAGTGCTCACGCGACTGGCCTTCGAGGTGGGCGCAACCCTGGTCATGCCACCACCCGACTTGTGCACCGACAATGGCGCGATGATTGCCTGGGCTGGCTGCGAGCGGCTGGCGCTCGGTCTCACTAATTCACTTGATGTGGCGCCGCGGGCACGCTGGCCACTCGACGAGATAGCAGCCGCTGAGGGCGCGCGGCGGCGCACGGCGGCGTATAAGTAAGCTGACTGACGGACCCTGGATGGCCATTCAACGCATAGCAGTGCTCGGCGGCGGCGCATGGGGAACGGCGCTGGCGCTCACCTGCGCGCGCGCTGGACGACAAGTGATGCTTTGGGAACAGGAGCCGGACAACGCCGCGAGTCTCGAACAGAAACGGGAAAGCCGCTTTTTGCCCGGCGTACGCCTCGACAACGGAATCAAGGTGACGCGGGACCTTGCCGAGACCGCGAGTAGCGACGCGATTCTCGTTGTGGTGCCGGCGCAGGCCATGCGTTCGGTAATTACGTCGCTTGCGAAGTCGAACGCAGAACGCACGCCCCTGATCGCTTGTGCCAAGGGCATCGAACACGGCACTCACAAGTTCATGACAGAGATCATCGCTGAGTGCGCACCAAAAGCACTGCCGGCAATTCTGTCCGGGCCGAGTTTTGCTGCCGACGTCGCGCGCGGACTGCCAACAGCGGTTACCATCGCCGCGACTGACGCCAAGGTCGCACTCGATCTGGCACACGCGCTAAACGCCGGGACTTTCCGGCCCTACCATTCGACCGATGTGCGGGGCGTCGAGCTCGGTGGCGCCACCAAGAACGTTCTTGCGATCGCGGCCGGCATCGTGACCGGGAAAGGCCTCGGCGCCAGCGCTTTAGCAGCTCTAACAACGCGCGGCTTTGCCGAGCTAGTGCGCTTTGGTAAAGCATGCGGCGCCAAAACTGAAACCATGATGGGATTGTCCGGCCTCGGCGATCTCATTCTCACGTGCGGGACACCGCAATCGCGCAACTTCTCGTGCGGTGTCGCGTTGGGCAAAGGGGAGAAGCCGGAAACCGCCGCGCACGGCAAGCTCGCCGAAGGTGTATTCACCGCGCCGGTGTTGTTGGAAATGGCCCGCGAGAAAAACGTGGAGATGCCTATCTCGGCCGCGGTCGCCGCAGTGCTGGCAGGAAAAATGCGCGTGGATGAAGCGATCGAGTCGCTGCTGACGCGACCCCTCAAATCGGAAGAGTGAAATGGCGTACTGGCTAATGAAATCTGAGCCCGAAGAGTTCTCCTGGGACGATCAGGTTAAGAGCGGCGTCAAAGGCGAGGCATGGAGCGGCGTACGCAATTTCACCGCGCGCCGGTATCTGAAGGAGATGAAGAAGGGCGATAAATTCTTCTTTTATCACACCGGCGAGGAGAAACAGGTCGTCGGCATTGGAGAAATAATCCGCGAGGCCTTCGCCGATCCGACGGCGAAAAAAGGTGAGAGTTGGGTTGCAGTGCAGACCAGCGCCGGCAAACCATTGCCCAAGCCGGTGACGCTCGCCGCCGTCAAGGTCGAGCCAAAGCTGAAAGAGATGGCGCTGGTTAAATACGGCCGTTTGTCGGTGCAACCTGTGACGGCGGACGAATGGAAACTCGTTTGCAAGATGGGTGGGCTGAAATAGGAGCTCCCACGTGACGCAACTCCAAAACCTGCACGCGCTCGCGATCGTTGTTGCCGCCGTGGCAGCCTGGATTTTCGGCGCGGTCTACTACGGTGTGCTCGGTCGCAAGTGGATCGAGGCGCAAGGCAAGACCATGGAGCAGCGCAAGGCGGAAAACGCCGGAAAATCCACCACCGTCAAAGTTACGCCTTTCGCGCTCTCCTTTATCGCCGAGTTGCTGATGGCATCGGCGCTTTCCGGCATTATGTTCCACATCGGCATCTACACCGTGCGCGCCGGCGCATTTTCCGGCTTCATGTGCTGGCTCGGTTTCGTCCTCACCGCGATTGTGGTCAATAACGCCTATAGTTTCCGCACAATCGCCCTGACCGTGATCGATACCGGCCATTGGCTCGGTGTACTGGTTGTCATCGGCGCGATACTCGGCTGGTTTGGCCCTTAATGGACGTCAAAATCAGCCAATCCGCGACCAAAGGCGCAGGTTGCCCGCCTTGTCGTAAATCAAGGCGCCGTCGCATAATGGCCTGCAAATGAGGTCGCCCGCCGGGTCAAAGCGGGGACGGGAGGAAGCCAATGGCCGACGAAAAGATCTATGACGTTCCTGCAGAGTGGCGCAAACGGGCGTTTGCCAACGATGCCAGGTATCAAGAGCTATACGCGCGCTCGATCAAGGACCCGAACGGCTTCTGGGCCGAGCAGGCCAAGTGCATCGACTGGATCAAGCCATTCAGCAAGGTCAAGAACAGCTCCTACGACCCACATAACGTCTCGATCAAATGGTTCGAGGACGGCACCCTTAACGTCGCCTATAACTGCGTGGACCGGCATCTCGCCAAGCGCGGCAACCAGACCGCCATCCTGTGGGAGGGCGACGATCCCAAGACCGACAAAAAACTCACCTACAAACAACTGCACGCCGAGGTCTGCCGCTTCGCCAACGTGCTGAAGGCGCGTGGCGTCAAGAAGGGCGACCGTGTCACGATTTACATGCCGATGATTCCGGAGGCGGCGATTTCGATGCTCGCCTGCGCGCGCATTGGCGCCATTCATTCCGTAGTGTTTGGCGGTTTCTCTCCGGAGTCGCTCGCCGGTCGTGTCGACGACTGCAAGTCTGATGTGGTGGTCACCGCTGACGAGGGCGTCCGTGGAGGCCGCAAGATTCCGCTTAAGGCAAATACCGACGCCGCCTGCGACAAGGTGGGCCACGTCAAATCTGTCATCGTCGTGCGCCACACCGGCGCAGCGGTGAACATGAAGGCTGGCCGCGACGTCTATTACGACGAAATCGCCAAGACCGTACCGACCGACTGTCCGTGCGAAGAGATGAGCGCCGAGGATCCGCTGTTCATCCTTTACACGTCCGGCTCGACCGGCAAGCCGAAGGGCGTGCTGCACACCACCGCCGGCTATCTAGTCTATGCCGCGATCACTCACCAATACGTCTTCGATTATCACGACGGCGACATCTACTGGTGCACCGCCGACGTCGGTTGGGTGACCGGCCACAGCTACATCGTCTATGGCCCACTATCCAATGGCGCCATTTCGCTGATGTTCGAAGGCGTACCAAACTACCCCACGAACTCGCGTTTCTGGGAAGTGTGCGACAAGCACAAGGTCAATATCATCTACACCGCGCCGACCGCGATCCGCGCCTTGATGCAAGGCGGCAACGATCCGGTGAAGAAGACCTCGCGCAGGTCGTTGCGTCTGCTCGGCACCGTGGGCGAGCCAATCAATCCGGAAGCCTGGGAATGGTACTACCACGTGGTCGGCGAGGATCGCTGTCCGATTGTCGACACCTGGTGGCAGACCGAGACCGGCGGCATTCTGATTACGCCGCTGCCAGGCGCAACCAAACTCAAGCCAGGCTCTGCGACGCGTCCATTCTTTGGCGTGCAGCCGGAAATCATGGATGCCGAGGGCAAGGTGCAGAACGGCGCGACCAGCGGCAATCTATGCATTGCCGACTCCTGGCCTGGGCAGATGCGCACGGTCTATGGCGACCATCAACGCTTCGTCGACACCTACTTCAAGACCTATCCCGGCAAGTATTTCACCGGTGACGGCTGCCGGCGCGATGAAGATGGCTACTATTGGATCACCGGTCGCGTCGACGATGTCATCAACGTCGCCGGCCATCGCCTTGGCACCGCTGAAGTTGAGAGCGCACTGGTGGCGCATCCGAAAGTGTCGGAAGCCGCCGTTGTTGGCTACCCGCACGACATCAAGGGCCAGGGCATATACGCTTATGTGACCCTGATGGCAGGTGAAAAGCCGAGCGAAGACCTGCGCAAGGAGCTGGTCGGCTGGGTACGCAAGGAGATCGGCCCGATCGCCTCGCCCGATCTGATCCAGTTTGCGCCCAGCCTGCCGAAAACCCGTTCGGGCAAGATCATGCGAAGAATCCTGCGTAAGATTGCGGAAGATGAGTTCGGCAATCTTGGTGACACATCGACGTTGGCCGATCCCGCCGTGGTCGATGACCTGGTCGACAACCGGCAAAACAAGAGGGCAGCGAAAGCGGGGGCGTAAGCGCTCTGCCTAAAGTTGTGAGTTACTGACATTTTGGGCGGAAGTTTCGCGACCTCGACACAATTTACCGGCAACTATTGGGGTATGGCGCGTCCGCGCACTTCCCCCCAGCCGGAAGTCCCCGGCCTCGCCGCTCGAAGAATTGCCGCCGATATTCTCGACAGCGTTCTGCGGCGGCGAATTGCGCTCGACGAACTCCTCTCAGGCAAAAACGCGCATCCGGGCCTGCCCGCGCTCGCTGAACGGGACCGTGCCTTGACGCGACGGCTCGCTGCGACGGTGTTGAGACGGCTCGGTACTCTGCGTCACCTGGTCGGTGGGTTTCTTGAAAAGGGATTTCCCTCCGATGCGCCGCGTGCCGAAACGATCCTGTTGCTCGGCGCGGCACAAATTCTCTGGCTCGAAGTTCCCGACCACGCCGCCGTTGACTTGTCGGTGCGGCTCGCGCAAGCGGACCGACGCGCTGGGCGTTACGCCGGCCTCGTCAACGCTGTATTGCGTCGCGTTGCACAAAATGGCGCGACGCCGGCCGATGATGTTTCACGTGACACGCCCGAATGGCTGCTCCAGCGTTGGAGCAAAACCTATGGCGCTAACACTGCGCGCGCAATTGCTGCTGCCAATGGGCACGAGCCCGCGCTTGATCTCACGGTAAAGCGAGACGCTGAATCCTGGGCTGAGCGGCTGCGCGGTCGCATGCTGCCCACCGGCACTGTACGCACACTGGCCCATGGCGCGATCTCAT
>DASWAK010000427.1:0-8402 GCA_036391175.1 Pseudolabrys sp. | reverse complement strand
CTCCTTGACCGAGCTCGCGGTCGGATTGACCGAGGACGGCTGCTGCTGTGTCGCCGCGGGGATCGCAATGGCGGCGAGCGTCAGGAATGCGAGCGCCCCGACGAGAAAGCGGGACCGCGCCAGGAACTTCCTCATGACCTTCCTCCTTCGCGCGCCGTCGCCGTCACACGGCGATCTCTTCGCGATACGCGGTCTTCCAGCCCCACGAGCCCGAGCCGTAGCCGCGCTTGAGCACGCGCTCCTTGTAGATCTGGGCGATGATGTCGCCGTCGCCGGCAAGCAGCGACTTGGTCGAGCACATTTCGGCACAGAGCGGCAGCTTGCCGTCGGCCAGCCGGTTCGAGCCGTATTTCTCGTATTCGGCGCGCGAGCCGTCCTCCTCCGGACCGCCGGCGCAGTAGGTGCACTTGTCCATCTTGCCGCGCGAGCCGAAGTTTCCCACCTTCGGATACTGCGGCGCGCCGAACGGACAGGCGTAGAAGCAATAACCGCAGCCAATGCACAGATCCTTCGAGTGCAGCACTACCGCATCCGCCGTGGTGTAGAAGCAGTTCACCGGGCAAACCGCCGCGCACGGCGCGTCGGTGCAGTGCATGCAGGCCATGGAGACCGACCGTTCACCGGGCTTACCGTCATTAAGCGTGACGACGCGCCGGCGATTGATCCCCCACGGAACTTCATTCTCGTTCTTGCAGGCCGTGACGCAGGCGTTGCATTCGATGCAACGGTCGGCGTCGCAGAGGAATTTCATTCGCGCCATGGTCGTTGCTCCTTATGCCGCTCGGATCTGACAAAGGGTGACTTTCGGCTCCTGCATGCCAGTAGCCGGATCATACCCGTAGGTCGTGATCGTATTCGCGCTTTCGCCGAGCACAATCGGATCGGTGCCCTGCGGATAGTTCGCCCGCAGATCCTCGCCGCCGAACCAGCCGCCGAAGTGGAAGGGCATCCAGGCGACACCCTTGCCGACGCGCTCAGTGACGAGGGCCTTCACCTTGGCCTTCGAGCTATTCTCGGCGCCGGTAACCCAGACCCAGCCGCCGTCCGTGATGCCGCGGTCGGCGGCATCGGCAGGATTGATCTCGATGAACATGTCCTGCTGCAGTTCGGCGAGCCACTTGTTGGACCGCGTCTCTTCGCCGCCGCCCTCGTACTCGACCAGACGGCCGGACGAGAGGATCAGCGGGAACTGCTTGGCGATTTCCTTTTCGACAGCAGCCTTCTGCACCGAGAAGCCGATATTCGGCAGCCGGAACTGCTTGGCGTCTGGCAGCGTCGGATACTTCGATACCAGGTCAACGCGCGGCGTGTAGATGGGCTCGCGATGCACCGGGATCGGGTCCGGCAGACCAAATGCGTTCATGCGCGCCTTGCCGTTTCCGTATGGCACGCAGCCGTGCTTCATCGCGACGCGCTGGATGCCGCCGGAGAGATCAAGCGACCATGACACAGCATCCGGGGTGGTCGGATTTACCTTGTTGATCACCGCCATTTCGGCTTCGGTCAAGTCCTTGTCCCAGCCGAGCTTCTTGAGCACACCGAGCGTGAACTCGGGATAACCGTCCTTGATTTCCGAGTCTTTTGAAGCGGACCCGTCGGCGAGCAGGCTGACTTTCACAGTCGAGCCGTCAGGCCGCTTCTCCTCGCGTTCCACGCCGAAACGAGCGCGGAACACACCGCCGCCATCCATGACGGCCAAGTTGGTATTGTAGAGCAGCGGCGTGCCCGGGTGTCTGACCTCAGGCGAGCCCCAGCACGGCCACGGCAGCCCGTAATAGTCGCCCTTGTTCGGACCGGTCGTCGCACGCTGCGTCCGCATGTCGAAGTCCGCCTGGTGGGCCATATGTGATTTCAGGCGTTCCGGCGACTGGCCGCAGTAGCCGGTCGACCAGCTGCCGCGGTTCATTTCGCGGAGAATGTCTTCGGCCACCGGCAGATTGTTCTCAACCTTGATGTTATTGAACATCTCGTTGGCAAAGCCGCACTTCTTGGCGACGAGGTACATGACCTCGAGATCGTCCTTCGATTCGAAGATCGGCTTGACGATCTGCTCGCCCCATTGCAGCGCGCGGTTGGACGCAACGCGCGAGCCTTTGCACTCAAATTGCGTCGCGACTGGCAGCAGATACATGTCCTCCTTGCGCCCGGCGTTGACCGCCAACGAAGCCCAGGTCGTGGGATGCGGATCGGCGACGACCAGCAGCTCGAGCGCCTTCAGGCCCTTCATCGACTCAGGGATTCGCGTGATGCTGTTGCTGGCGTGGCCCTGCACAAACATGGCCCGCACATTGTCTTTCTGGGCGACCTGATCTTTTGGCAGGATCGCCGCATCGAACCAGCGGGTGAGCGGGATGCCGGGCGTCTCCATGATCTTCTTGTCATCGAAGCGGCCGAGCAGGAAGTTGTAGTCGACCTCCCAGACGCGCGACCAATGCTTCCAGGCGCCTTCCGCCAGGCCGTAGTAGAACGGCAGCGTCACGATATCGAGGCCGACGTCGGTCGCGCCCTGCACGTTGTCATGGCCGCGGAAGATGTTGGCGCCGGTGCCCGGTGCGCCGACATTGCCGGTGAGCAACAGCAGCATGCAGCTCGCGCGCACGTTGGCGGTGCCGACCGTGTGCTGGGTCTGGCCCATGCACCAGATCAGTGTTGAGGGTTTCTGCGTCGCAAACATCTGGGCGACGCGCTTGAGTTGTTCGCCGGGAACGCCGGACACGCGTTCGACTTCTTCCGGCGTCCATTTCTCCATCTCCTTGCGCGCGTCCTCAAATCCATAGACTCGCTGCCGGATAAACTCCTTGTCCTCCCAGCCGTTCTTGATGATGTGCCACATCATCCCGTACAGCACGGGAATGTCGGTGCCGGGCCGAATGCGAACATACTCGCTCGCATGCGCGGCGGTGCGCGTCAGGCGCGGATCGATGACGATGACATTTGACTTATTGAGCTCGGCGCCTTCCAGCAGGTGCTGCAACGATACCGGATGCGCTTCGGCCGGATTGCCGCCCATGATGATCTGGGTCTTGGCGTTGCGGATGTCGGTGTAACTGTTAGTCATCGCGCCGTAGCCCCAGGTATTAGCCACGCCCGTGACGGTGGTTGAGTGACAGATGCGCGCCTGGTGATCGGTGTTGTTGGTGCCCCAGAACGCGCCAAGCTTGCGGAACAGGTAGGAGCCCTCATTCGTCATCTTGGCCGAACCGAGCCAGTAGACAGAGTCCCCGCCTGATTTCTGGCGGATCGCGGTCAGCTTGTCGCCGATCTCGTTGATCGCAACATCCCAGGACACCCGCGTCCACTGGCCGTTGGTGAGCTTCATCGGATATTTGAGGCGGCGCTCGCCGGAAACCAATTCGCGCACCGAGGCGCCTTTGGCGCAATGCGAACCGCGGTTGATGGGCGAATCCCAACTCGGCTCCTGGCCGACCCAGACACCGTTTGAGACTTCCGCAGTCACGGTGCAGCCGACCGAGCAATGCGTGCAGATGCTCTTACGGATGGTGGCGCCGGCAACATTGGGACCGGCCGCTTCCGCCTTCTGTACGCTCGCGAGCGGCAACGCGCCGATCGTGGCAAGACCGCTCGCCACGAGGCCTGATTTGCGCAGGAAACTGCGGCGATCGAGACCGCCCGCAGCCTGATTGCCGACCGTCGCTGCGAGGTTGCCGCGACGTGTCTGACGTTCTGTTCTCCTGATCAGCACGGCTGCACCTCCCTCAGCTTGGATAACGATTGACTTTGTAGAAGCTTTGCACGTCGGTCGAGTTCGGCTGGTAGCGGGCCTTCTTCCTTTCCGCGTCCGATTCGGAGGCGGCGGCCCCGGTGGTGAGCGGCACGGCCGCGGTCGCAGCCAGACCCGCGCCGGCGCCCATCGCGCGCAGGAAGTCGCGACGGCCTAACTTTGTCTTGTCCTGTTGTTTCATCGCCGTTCCCTCCTTGAATTCTTTCTCGTGTCCCCTCGCCTGCCTCAAGCCGGCAGATCGAAGGCTTCCCTTTCGATGTCCATAAAGACGCGGCCAAGCCCGCCTACCCATTTGTAGAAATCCGCCGCCTCGGCGCTTTCCAGATCGGTAAAGAAGCGTCCGATCCAGGGCGCCATATGTTTATCGAAGATCAGGCGGTCTGAATCGGGCGGTGCCGGCAGCCGGCGGCTGGCAAGGCCCGACATGATCTCACAGAGAATGCCCGCGTGATCTTCCGGTTCCACCACGCCGTCGGCACGGGCGACCCCAATGCGCGCCAGATCGTCGCGGAGCCGCGCCAGCGGCCGCTCGTGTAGAAAACCAGTGAGATAATATGAGCCGTACGGCAACAGCTCGCCGCGGCCGAGTCCGATAAACAAGTCGAAGAACTCGCGCTCGGCACTTGTGACAGTGGCCTTGTCAGCGGCCCCGGCAAGAGCGGCATGCGCCAACCCAAGCGGTGAAGCGTCGGCGCGCAGTTCCGAAAGTCCGGACAGCAATGCCGCATCCGGGGCGCGCGTCAACAGCGCCGCCAGGAGCGCATATTCCTGCGCACGCGCGGCATCCACTTCGTCGATGTCACCGGCCATCTTTTTTCCGCCGTAGAGATCCGGCCGCAGCACCGCGCGATCGACCCCGGTAGCGGCTTCGATTGAAACAACCCGTTCGGCGGGAATGCGAATCCAGTTCGAGACGGACGGTTGGGAAATACCGATCTGACGCGCAAGTTCGCTGACGCCGCCCGCGGCGCGAATGGCTTCCGATAATCCCGGCTCCCGCATCCGACCTGCATTTTTTGAATTATGACAATGAAAGCGTAACGGCCCACCGGAAGATGGGTCAATAGCTTGGGGCTATACCTAAGTACAATCTTGCGCGATTATTATTCCGGCAGCGCGCGGCCATGGCGCCGCGAAATCTTTTGCGCGGGCTGTGCTTGCGGCAATCTCTTTTGCGTCGCAGCATTTTCGGTGCGGCGCGATTGACTGTCTTCACTCTCTTTAAATGCATGACTCTCTTTAGACGCATGCGCCGCATTGCCGCCTTCGTCACGGCCGTCCCAAATTTCGCCGGACGGGGCGGAACTGCTCGCAGAGGTAGCCGCATCCGGCATCACCCTTTCCGGGGCGATTTCGCCGAACAGCTCGGAAACCAGCCGCTTAACGTCGAGGTTCGGGTCAAGATCGCCGAAGCCCGGAACCCCGTCAGGGCCCACCGCGTCCCAATAGTTCTCGGTTGGGCCCATGAAGTCACGAATTGTCGGATCGGCCGACCATGCGCGACGAAGGGCCGCAGTACGAAGCGCCGCCGGCACGCCCTTCCGCATGAAAGCTGAAATGTCGGTAGCAGCGCCAATTGATTCGATTGGCGGCAGGCTGCCCACATCAAATTCCGGGACGGATGGAGCGGCCGACTCTGAAACCGGGGTATCCGGATCTGTCTCTCTGCCGCGTACCAGATGCGCGCTTGCTTCGCTGCCGTCAGTTTTTTCGGGCTGTGCAACGGATTCGCGCTTTCGACGGGACCAGCGGCTAAGAAAATTGTCGGGATCGTTCATTTGTGATCTTCCCGCAAAGAAGGCGCGCGGCTTGCCAAGACCTCCGGATTAGCGCGATCGCGTTTGCGCTTCACGAAGGCCCGCTCGACATGGTGCTCGGCCACGAAAGCCGCAATGGCCTCCTGCAATGCCTCCGGCATCGGCACCGTCTCCACAATATTGGCGCCGGCTTCGGTCATGCCTTCGCCCTCGGCCGGATCGGCGGTCACCGCGGCCAGCTCATACGGCGGATCGGCTTCGACCGGCCGCAAAATGACCCACAACAGCGGCGTTTCCATCTGCAAGTTGTCGCGATAGTGCGCAGTCTCAGTCCGATGCAATTCGACGGGAGCAGCGCCGACATAAAAGCTCGCGCGTTCTTCGTCCTCTGCAAGCTTAGTCCAGGGCGGCGTGTCGGGCACGCCGGCAAGCACCCTGACCGGGCGCCAATGAAAATCGACCCATGGACTCGCGCCCTTGCTGCGCTCGACCACGACGCCAACAGGAATGCTCGCAAGCGGAACCACGGCGCTCAACTGACGGTCTCCAGATGCCTGACCGGCAAGCCGGTCAATAAATTCTGCGGCTTCATGCGAATGGTTTTGTCGGATGTCATCGCCAATATCAGGTAGACCGGCTCGCCTCTGACTTTATCGATCATGACCGCGGGATCGCGGAAGTTCAGCCGAAACAACCCGACCACGCGCGCCATGGTTGCCTCGTCGATATCCTCGCCATTCCAAAGCATATCACCGATTTTGGTGGCGTCGGCATCGAGACCGACATACCAGGCGAGATGGACATCCTGCAGCTGGGCAAGCGCTTCAATGGTCACATCGACAGCGATCACATGCGCAATCCAGCGCTGCATTGCTTGCGCGAGCGCGTCGAGTCCTTCGCGACCGGCTGTCAAATCGAGCGCCATATCGAACTGGTCGCTGCGCTCCCAATACCTGTCGGCATTGCCGACGTTGATAACATCGATGTTAGCCTCAGGCAGGATGCCTAGCATGGAAACCAGCGGCGTCACCGGCGCGGTATTGACACCGCCGATGGTTTCCTCGTCGGCCGCGATCAACGAGCCGCCGTGTAAGGTCACGCGCTGCGTACGGAAGAACAATTCAGCGGCGCGCACCACGCGCGCATCCTCGACACCGTCGAGTGCATTGCGCAGAATCACATGCACGAGCTGATTGATGAAAAGCGGTGGGATTTTTCCGGCCCCGTTGCGCACGAGCTCGGCGTAGGCTCCTTCCAATGTCTTATGGCGCTGTAGGCGATCTCTCAAGGCAACCAGCAATTGCCAGTTCTCGCGCGCGTCCGGGTCGGCGATGGCTGCAACGTCGGATGTCGACACCGGCAATTGCGGATCGGCAAGCAGAGCGGCATGCAGCGTGCGCTCGACCGCACAAGCTTCCGGCGGTGGTAGCAGTTCCGGCCGCGCCAGATATAATTTCAGGAACTCGTCGGTCACGCGTAGCCCGCCGCTTTGATCGCGATCGAGCAAATGGTGCCCGCTGGAAATCCAGAAGTCTTTCATTTGCGCTCCCGGTCGGCCATCGTGATCAGATCGACCTGCTCGCCCGGTTGCTCTTCCTCTTCCTCGCCCTCGACTTCGAGGAAAGAGAAGACCCGTACCGGCTTTGGCCCGCTACGCGGACGCAGGGTGCGGAATGACTCTCGCACGGCGCCGTCTTCGAACGTGCGATGCACCGCGACCAGCGTATCCTGTGGCTGCGTGCACAGCGATTCAGCGAAAGTAATCTCTTCCTCTGCCGCCGCAACCGCATCGTTAATTGTAGGCGCGCCGAAATTCGCCACCAATTGTTCCGCCAGCGTATCGATCGCGTCAAGCCGATCGTCGGCGCTCGCTTCAACGATCTGCACCAGAGTTGACCAGCCCAGTGTCGATACGCCGAGGAAGCCGCTGCGAAATGCAGAACGCGCCTTGCCTTTAAGCAACGCCACGTCGCGATTCCAGAACGCAAAGGCACCCGATACCGCCCATTCGCCCGGCTCGGCCGCCTTCTCGAATACAAAGGTATCAGAAGCATCGAGCCGTATGGTGCGAAGAAGTTTCACGTGCGCGGCCCCCTGACCGCGGGATCGAACCAGACTGGTTGGCCGAGCCGTGGCAAAAACTTTTGCCGTACGACGTCGGCCCTGCCCATGCGGCGAACCACCAGGTCGCCATTCTCGTCGATGTCGCGAAGCACGCCCTGCTCGCGCGGCAGCCGCTCCAGATAACTTTTCGCCACCGTACCGAAGCCGCTTTCCTGCCAGGAATCGATCACAACCATGAAGTGGCGCGCAAAGCTCTCCACCACATGGCCCGACATCACGTCAGTGAATCCTTCTTCCTCCAGCGCTGTGACGAGCGGGTTCAAGCCGGGTTCGAAACCCGTCATCGACACTGTGCGGATCATGCCGCCGAATACCAGCCACGGCGGCGTTTCGTCTTCACCGACATTCTGCGGCCAGGCGAGCCGTCCGCCGCCCACGAGGCCTTGATTGACGAGAAGCGAATCCGGCCAATCGATGATGATGGAAGTTTCGGGTTGTGCGTGGGCAGCAAGCGCATCGGCAAGGGCGGCCATGCCCGCATAGAACACGCGCCGCGCCTTCAGCAGCGGTTCCTCCGGCTCCAGCACCACGGCGAATTCGGCGAGATCGAAGCGACCCACATAGACCAGAGTGCCAGCGCCCTGTTCAGCAGCAATCGATATTGCATGCGCAAAGGCGTCACCAACCTCCCGCAAACGGACAACTGAGAACGGCGGCGGCAACGCCAGTTCCGGCGCAAGGGACGTTCGCGATCGGGCCGTCTCTAGCGGCATTTTTCCTCACTCTACCTTTCTTACGTGAATACATATAATTATAGCCTCGGAAGGTCCCGAGGCCAG
>DASWAK010000426.1:0-2942 GCA_036391175.1 Pseudolabrys sp. | reverse complement strand
AGCCTGAGGATTCTCTGTTACTAGAGGAAAAAAGATTGCTGCATCGGCGTGATCTAAGCATAAAAGCCCAGGGTGCAGCTACCCCCCGTACAGCTTTCAGTGCACTCCGGTCAACGTCCGCTTTGCCCAATCGCGGACATTCGCGTGCGCGTCGAAATGTCTGCTAAGCTCCAATAGCGGCATCGTGAAGGTCTGCGCGGCCTTCAATGCTGTCGTTCGATAAGCAGAATCAGGGAAGACGGGTTATTCATCTCTGTCTCGCTAGGACCCTCTGCCCCCGAATTAAGATTTGGATGGCCCTTTAAGCTGGCGAAATATGGCACGCCGACATACTTCGCCAGCGACGCCAACTTGGTTGTGGGCGGGAGCGATGTACCAATTGCGCGAGCTATCGTTCTGAAAGTGGCATCAACCCGGCCTTCAAGATCACCGGCGCCGCCTCGGGCGATGCGAGGAAGCGGATCAGCGCGCTGGCCGCCTCTGGCTGCCCGACGGTACTGGTGAGCGCAGCCGCGAAGAAAATCGTTGGTTGGACCTCGGCCGGGATCGTACCGACGAAGGTAATTCCAGGGACGTGTATTAGCTCGCTGACCTGTTGAAAGCCGATCTCCGCCTCGCCACGCGCGACGACCGCGGCCACCGGCTCGCCGGACGGAGGTCCTCGCACCTTTCGGCTCTTGCCCGCGACCTGGTCTGCGACGCCCAGCTTGGGGAACAACGTGGTTGATAGATAGGTGCCGCTGCCGCTGTCCGAGTACGCGATAGACTTTGCCGCCAGTAGCGTGCTCCGGAGTGCCTCGATGCTGCCGATGTCCGGCTTTGCCGCACCGGCGCGCACAACCATGCCGATCAGCGAGCGAGCGAGTTCGATCTTGCTGTCGGCGCGCACCAATCCTCGCTTGCCTAGCTCATCGGCGGCCCCTCCATCCAGCACCACGACATCCGCAGCCTCGCCTCGCGCGAGTCGGGTGGGAATTGCCTCCGGTGAGTCACCCATTGATGGGCCGCGAGTCGTGACCAGATGGTGGCCGCTCGCGCGCTCGAAAGCCGGGCCCAGCTGAGAATAGACCCGGTAAAAGCCGGCCGAGATCATCACGTGCACATCGGCGGCAGATGCCGCCCCCACCATCAACAGGACGGCCACACCAAGCATGGATAACCACCGAGCGAGCAAACTTGGTTTCATAAGGTTCCTCCTGCCGCGGCGAATTACATCAATTAACGGAAGCGCAAAGCAAGTGTCATTTCCAATAACTGTCAGGTCAGCTCGGATGAATAATTCCTGACTGGAGTAAGGCCAGTTTTTTGTTTAAGTTATTGGGGTCGGACACACATCCTGCCAAAGTCAATGTGACGATCGCCATGATGATGAATCTAGAAATGCTAACCAAGCTCATTGTTGACCCAATGCTGTGCGCGACAAAATGATCCTGACTTTAGTGACTTCGCCGGACCGCGAGTCGGCGTCGCTGTATGTGCCCCCTAGCGCTCGACCGGCCGGCTTTTTCCTGCGGAAGCTCAGCGACCTCTGCGGCATGCACTAACCGCTGGCGCGCGGCGGACGGCGCCGTTCGTGGAACCACGGGCGGTACTTCGTCATCTTCTCGCGCTGTGCGCCCGGCGCAAAGCGCTTGCACGTCGACGCCTCTTCGCTCTTTTCCGAAGCGCCCCACCGCAGCTCGACGCAGTCGTTCACGTTGTACGCCATCTCGAGGGCGCCTGCGCGGTCGAGCACGTCTTTGAGCGCGAGCGTCCACGCGGAGCCATCGCTGCGCGTATACGAAAACTTGCGGGCCGAAAGCTCCGATGCAAGCACGCTCTGCAATTCGGCCTTCACCTCCGCAGCGCTCTTGCCGCTCGGCATCGCGTACCGCTCGGGCCGCCGCGCGACGCGGTCAGGGAACCCGCGCACCACGTCAATCGCGATCAACAGACGCAAATCGCGCGCCGGCGTCGCGAAATCTTCCCACGCCCCGGTCGTCTCGAATATCGACGCGCCGTCCGGCATGTCGGCGGTGCGTCCGCTGCCCTGGAACTTGCGCCCGTTTTCGACCGACGTCACGCGCGCCTTCACCTGTTCTTCGAGTGCCGTAATTGCCTCTTTCAGCGCGCGCAAGGGATCGAGCGGCGCCGGCGACATCACGTCATCCATTCGGTCGTAAAAGGCCTCAACCCCCAGCTTCGACTGATCGAGCGAAAAATCAGCGTACTGTGGATTTTTCGCGATTTCATCGTTGGTCAGCCGCCGCAACACGCCATTATTGTCGCGCTCGATCGGCCGGAAGCGCTTGAACCCGGGGCCGCCGAGCGCGGGATCCTGCGCGAAAAGAAAGTTGCCCCGCCAGAAACGCTTTCGCGCGACCGTGCCGTCGGGCTGCGCGTCCACGGCGAACAAAACGCCTGCCGCGTCGTCCGTTTGCGGCACGCGCCGCGCCAGCACCAGAATGTGCCCGTACGGATCGGCGTACACGGTACCCGGGCGCAGCGTCTCCTGCGTCAGCGCCACAGGATAATAATCGGTGTTGTTGTCGCTCAACGCTGTCCGCCCGGATCCGGAATGGACGGCATCGGCGGCGACCCGCAGATAACTGCCGAACGAGGCTGCGAGCCCCGAATGCTTCGCCGCAGGTCCGTTCGATGCGGTCTTCTGTTCGGAGGTGCGAGCCGCCTCGGCATTCTGAACTCCCGACCACGCGAAGCATTTCGGCGGCTGGCCGCCGCCGCCGCGCGAGCACTTCGCGTACCCGAACGGCAGTCCCATCTTGAACGCAAAATACGCGCGCAAAAAGTACGGAAGGTCGGCACAGTCGGGGCGAATGATGAGCCCTATCTCATCTTCGCGGAGACCCAAATGATTGAACAGGAAATTGCGCGATCGATCACGCAGCACTTCATGCAGCGCCGGCCATGACGGCGCCGCGTCGAGCGGCGCGTCGAAGAGC
>DASWAK010000425.1:0-5735 GCA_036391175.1 Pseudolabrys sp. | reverse complement strand
ACTTCCCTGCCCTTGGCCTTAGCCGCGCGCACGCTATCGCGGATCGAAGCAAGGTTTTCCTCGTCCGTCGTCTCCAGAGCGACCTTGACGTGGTAATCCCATGACTTGGCGACGAAACAAATAGCGTCGGCCTTCGCATTGAGCAGAGCGGCTAGACCGGGATCATTGGAGGTCGAGCGGCCCGGCCGCCGCGTCATGCCGAAAGCTGTAAAAGTGGTATCGAGCTTGCGGTCCTTGGCGAACAGCTCGGTGTCGGTCGGATTTGCACCCGGATAACCGCCCTCAACATAATCGATGCCCAACTCGTCCAACATGCCGGCAATCGCCAGCTTGTCGGCGAGCGTGAAATCGACCCCATTCGTCTGCGCGCCATCGCGCAGCGTGGTGTCAAAAAGATAGAGACGTTCGCGGGCCATGGCTTCGCTCAGGTCAGCCGGTAGACGACGAAGAGCGCGATCAGCACGGCCGCGGTAAGAACACCGTATTTAAGGACGATGTAGTAGAGCCAGTGGCGCGGGAACGGCGTGTCGGGCTTGGTCATGAAGCCTCCCGTTTAGCAGCAAGCTGCTTGTGCAAAGTGGTGTTGGCGAGCCATTCGTCGCCGACTGAAACCGTATTGCGCTGCTGAGCGATATAACCGCGTTTCTCGAAGAAGCCGCGCGCGCTGTCGCTGGCATCCACCGTGAGCTTCGGCGCGCCACGCGAGCCGGCAAGCTTCTCCAGTGCATCGATCAGCATGGCGCCAACGCCCTGCCCGGCCGCCGCCGGATGCACGTAGAGCATGCCGATCTTGTCTTTACCTTCGAGCGCGGCGAAGCCGACCGGAGAGCTTTCCAGGGTCGCCACCAGCGTCAGTTGCCCGGAAAGCTTCTTGCCGAAGTCAGCAATGTCATCGGCGAGGGACGCCCAGGCTTCCTGCTGCGCAACGGTGTAGTCGTCCGCGGTCAATTCTTCGATGCTGTCGCGGAAGATTTCGCGCAGCAGAGGCGCATCGGCCGGCAGATATGGCCGCAAACCGAGCTTGGGGTGCGCCACGGCCATCATCGCGCGATCTCCCAGGTAGTGCCATCTTTCGAGTCTTTCAAAACGACACCCATCGCGGCGAGTTCGTCGCGGATGCGGTCGGATTCTTTGAAGTTCCTTGCCTTTCTGGCGGCGTTACGCGCTTCTATCAGGTTTGTGACTTTGCCTTCATCGATTGTAATCGACGCTGGCCGGAATGATGTCCACGCTGCAGCGGGCATTTGCAGCAATCCCAGCAGTTGGGCGCTAGCCTTCAGGCATGCCGCCGCAGGCTTTTTGCCCTTCGTAGCTGCACCACGCAACTCGTGCAGGGCAGCGAATGCCTTTGGTGTGTTCAGATCATCCATCAACGCATCGAGTGCGTCGGCGCACAGATAGCCCGGTGCTGCGTCGTCCGTCAGCGCGACCCACTGATCAAGACTTTTCTGCGCATCGCGCAGCCCCGCCATCGTCCAATTAATCGGCTGCCGGTAATGCGTCTGGAGCATTGTGTACCGCACTACCTCGCCCGGCCAGTCTTTCAACAATTCGTGAATCGTCACGAAATTGCCGAGGCTCTTCGACATCTTATCACCCTCGACCTGCAAGAAGCCGTTGTGCATCCAGTAATTCGCCATCACCGGCCTATGGAATGCACAACGTGATTGCGCAATCTCGTTCTCGTGGTGCGGAAACACCAGATCAATACCACCGCCGTGGATGTCGAAGGTCTCGCCCAGATGCTTCCAGGCCATGGCCGAGCACTCGATGTGCCAGCCCGGCCGCCCCGGCGTCTTGATACCGGCGGGCGATGGCCACGCCGGCTCGCCCGGTTTCGACGGCTTCCACAGCACGAAGTCCATCGGGTCCTTCTTAAACGGCGCGACCTCGACGCGCGCGCCTGCGATCATCTCGTCGAGCGAGCGGTTCGACAGCTTGCCGTAGTCTTTCATCGACGCGACGTCGAACAGCGCGTTGTCTTCCGCTACATAGGCGTGACCAGACTTTACCAGCCGCTCGATCAGCACTTTCATCGCGTCGATATGCTCGGTCGCGCGCGGCTCGATGGTCGGCGGCAGGCAGCCGAGCGCCGCTACGTCGGCTTTGAAAATCTTATAGGTCTCTTCGGTCAGGTCTCGGATAGAAACACCGCGTTCGGCTGCACGTGCATTGATCTTGTCATCGACGTCAGTGACGTTGCGCACATATGTGACGTGGCTTTCACCATAGATGTGCCGCAAAAGCCGGAACAGCACGTCGAACACGATGACAGGGCGCGCATTGCCGATATGGGCGAAGTCGTAGACGGTCGGCCCGCACACATACATGCGCACGCGCGACGGATCGAGCGGGGTAAACACCCGCTTCTCGCGGGTCAGCGTATCGTAGAGCTTAAGTTCCATAGCAAATGACACCCGTCGGCCCCGCTGGCCGGGCGTCCTGCTATCTCAACGTTGAGAAAAGACGGCCGCAGCCAGCGTGATGCGCTAGCGAATAATCTCCGGGCAAATGCCGCAGATATGGTTAAGGCCGTTCATGGCGGCACAATGATTTGTCGCGTCCATGCCGTCAAGGTCTGGTCGCAACCCGTGCAAAATACAGGAAAAATTTGATGACCAAGGCACGGACCGCAAGGTTAAGCGCCGCTTAACGATTTTGCTCACATTCTTGGACTCGGCGCTGGGGACGGCCTGGCGTTTCCAATTCACAGGCGTTTCGTAATGCGGACAGTTTCGGTTGGTTTCGCCATCTGGCTTTGCTTCGTTTTCACCAGTACTGCTCAAGCCGAGCAGCGCATGTTTATCATCGCCAACGATGCCGACGGGTACGGCGTCGACCGCTGTCTCGCCTCCGGGGAAAAGTGCGGCGCGGCGGCCGCCAATGCTTATTGCAAGACGCAAGCTTTCGCGCAGGCCGCCAACTATCACAAGGTCGATCGCGACGATATCACCGGCGTAATTCCTGTCGCGTCTACCGAATGCCGCGATAACGGCTGCGACGTCGTCGCTATCGTCTGCACACGCTGACCGGGACTATGAGCCGCGCCTAGCCCTGCAAAGCCGCCCACATTTCGCGATCACGCTCAGCGGTCCAGATGACCGGCCACTCGATGCCCCGTGCCTCGTCATAGGCGCGCGAGACACTAAACGGCAAACAGTGCTCATAGATCGCGAAATCCTTGAACTTTGGATCCATCGTAAGGCGCACAAAGTCGAAAGCCTCTTTCAGCGAACGGCCCTTCGTTACGCTCTCCTGCACCGAGTTGTAGAGAGTCGCAATGAAATCGCTGGTAAGCTCAATACCTTCCTTGACCATTTCCGGCGAAGTAAGCGTTGCACCGCGTCCGGGTAGCAGCGCATTGGCTTGCAATTCAGCGAGGTGATCGAGCGTCGCAAGCCAGTCGGTGAAGTGAGCGTCGCCGCAATAGCAGGCCGCCTTATGTTCAACGAGGTCTCCGGAAAAGACAACGCCTGCGTCGGGAACGATTGCAATCACATCGCCCGCGGTGTGCCCACGCCCAATGTGAACGATCCGGACTTCGCGCCGACCTAGCCACACCGAGATCTGATCGGGAAATGTAATCGTCGGCCATATCAGTCCAGAAATGGTTTCGGCCGCACGAAAAAGTCGCGGAAAGCGGCCGATCTCGGAATCCATGTCCTGTTTGCCGCGCTCTGCGATCAGGTCGCGCGTAGCATTTGATGCCAAAATCTCGGCGCCCTTGAAAGCTGATGCCCCGAGCGCCCGGACCGCGTGATAGTGGGTCAGCAAGACGTATTTGACCGGCTTATCTGTGACTTTGGCGACACGTGTGATGACGTCGCCAGCCATTGCCGGTGTCGCCTGCGCGTCAATGACCATAACCCCATCGTCACCGACGATGATGCCGGTATTAGGGTCTCCTTCTGCAGTATAAGCGTAGAGTCCCATCCCGATCTGGTCGAACGAGACTTTCTTTTCGCCGAGATCTGCGGTGGAAGCGAATGCAGTCACTGCGTCACACCTCACGTCCGATCAGCGTATCGAGCGAACATGGCCCGCCGCCCCGTATGAGGAAATGGAAAACCACGATTGCCCAAAACAAAGGATATTCGATGCCGCGGTTTTCCCAAGCGAAACCAAATTGCCAGTGGTAAGTCACGATTGCGATTAGCAGAAAGCCGATAATGGGTGCCGCAACCAGTCGCGTAAGAAAACCAACGGCGAGGCAAACACCGCATACAAACTCTACGATACCCACGACATAAGCCCAGAACAGTGCATTTTCGAATCCGACACTCTCAAGAAATTTTGCAGCGCCTGCGGTGTTTCCGAACAGAATTGGAAACCCATGAATCGCAAGCGATCCGCCGGCAACAACACGGATCAATGGCTCCGTAATCCACGCGACCGCGCGGTAGAGATCACCAAGTGCTGGCACGACGAGACGCGGTTGTTCCACGGTAGCCCTCATGCTTGGCACATACCTTACCATGCCTTGGTCGATACCATATTAGTTGCAAATGCAACTAAAGGGCCGGACGCCAGGCTCATACGGAACGGCTAGACAGAACAGGTGTTATCGAACTGGAACCGCATGGGATCAATCGGCGCAGCTTGCGCCCCATATCGCCAACGGACGCCGTCCCGGCTAGATTGCGGCGGTGCAAGCCGGGGTCAATCCGTGAAACTCTATTCCTATTTCCGCTCTTCTGCCGCCTACCGCGTGCGTATAGCGCTCAATCTCAAGGACCTCAAATATGAGACGGTGCCGATCCATTTGACAAAGGATGGCGGCCGCCAGCACACGCCGGAATTTCGCGCCATCAACCCACAGGCGCGTGTGCCTGCGCTCGAGCTGTCGAATGGCGAGGTGCTGACCCAGTCACTGGCGATCATTGAATATCTCGACGACATTCATCCCGAGCCGCCGCTGTTGCCGGCCGACGCGATCGGGCGCGCCAAATCGCGGGCGATTGCGCAGATTATTGCCTGCGATATTCATCCACTCAACAATCTCATCGCCCTGCAGTATCTCAGGCGGCAGCTCAAGCACGAGCAACCAGAGATTGACGCCTGGTATCATCACTGGATCATTGAGGGCTTTACCGCGCTGGAGGGGTTGCTCGTCCCTGGGCCCTACGCCTGCGGGGCTCACGTCACGCTCGCTGACATTTGCCTGGTGCCACAAGTCGCAAATGCGCGACGCCTCAAGGTGCCGATCGACAAATTCCCAAAAATCTTGGGGATAGACGCGGCCTGCCTGAAGCTTCCGGCTTTCAACAAGGCAAGGCCGGAAAACCAACCGGATGCCGAATGACGGCGACATGGTCGTCTGCTAGACCACCAAGCCGCATCGCTACTTTCCTCCACCGTCAACGGACAGCACGTGATCGACAGCAAAATTTCACGCGTCGTCCTTTGGATGGTCGGCGCATTGCTTTCGTTTTCGGTCATGGCGGTATCGATCCGCCAGCTATCGCGCGCCGGATTGAGCATCTTTGAGATCCTTGCAATTCGCAGCGGCGTTGCACTTCTGGTGCTGATTGCCCTGTTGGCGGTGCGGCCGGATTTACGCCTGCATGCACGGCCGCGGCGCATGGGCCTCAACCTTTTCCGCAACACCGTTCATTACGCATCGCAATTCTCCTGGGCGCTCAGCCTCACCATGCTGCCGCTAGCCACCGTGTTCGCTCTGGAATTCACAATGCCGGCGTGGACAGCGCTGCTCGCGATCTGGTTTTTGCACGAGC
>DASWAK010000424.1:0-16937 GCA_036391175.1 Pseudolabrys sp. | reverse complement strand
GACCCTGCTAAAGCGGCAGCGAGAGTATTACTGGTGATGCGAGAGCACGCTGTCACGACGACAGCTGGCCGGGATATCTCTGTCAAAGCGACGACAGTCTGTGTGCATTCTGATACCCCGGCGGCGGTCGCCATTGCCGCTGAACTGGACCGGGTTCTTCGACAGGCTCCTGTCAGGCCGTGACCAGTCGGGGCCAGCTGGCGTCTGCACCATTGCAATGCCAGAATTATGCAATAGCAACCTTACAATGACTCAGCAGGGGACATTCCGGAGTTCGATTGCTGCTCTCGCGGCCCTGGCGCTTGCCGGCTGCGCTTCCGAGGAAGCTGCCAGCCGATTCCTCGTCCCGCCGGACAAGTATGTCCTCTACAGCTGTCCGGAGCTTGCCACCGCATCGCAGACCACTCTTACCCGCCAGCATGAGTTGGAAATGCTGATGGCGAAGGCCGAAGCGGGCCCGGGCGGCCAGCTGGCGAGCGCTATGGCCTACCGGCCGGAATATCTCCAATTGCGCGGCGAAATGGACCAGCTACGGAAAACCGCCAGCGAAAAGAGCTGCAAGTTCGTGCCTGGTGGGCGCACGAGCGACTTGGTTGTCCGCTGATCGCTCGGCAGTCGGAGGATGGAACTTTTTCCAGCCAAGGAACTTGTTGCCCCGGAACCCGCCGCATCGGTGGCATTACATGGGGACGTCCATGGGCATTTTAATTAGTCTTCTCATTACGTTTCTTGTCATCGTTCTGGTGCTCTATCTAATCAATATGCTGCCGATTGATGGTCGTGCGAAACAGATTGCCCGCGTGATAGTTATCGTCATCGGCATCTTGTCGCTGCTAAAATACCTGGCGGTTTACTAGCGACCTAAAGCGCCACGCGACGCAGCCGCAGCGCATTGCCCACGACGCTGACCGACGACAGCGCCATCGCAGCGGCTGCGATGATTGGCGACAACAGCAAGCCGAATACCGGATAGAGCACGCCCGCAGCGATCGGCACGCCGGCGGCATTGTAGACGAAGGCGAAGAACAGGTTCTGCCGGATATTGCTCATCACCGCCGTCGACAGCACGCGCGCCTTGACGATCCCGTTGAGGTCACCCTTAAGCAGGGTAATGCCCGCGCTTTCAATCGCGACATCGGCGCCGGTGCCCATGGCGATGCCGACTTCAGCAGCGGCGAGCGCCGGCGCGTCGTTAACACCGTCGCCGGCCATGGCGACCGCACGGCCTTCACGCCGCAGTTTTTCGACAACGGCACTCTTCTGATCGGGCAGCACTTCCGCCTCGACGTCCGCAATGCTGAGCCGCTGGGCGACGGCCCGCGCCGTGGTGCGATTGTCACCGGTGAGCATGACCACGCGAATACCGTCCGCGGCGAGGGCTCTGAGCGCGTCAGGCGTGGTCTCCTTGATTGGGTCGGCGACGGCAATGACGCCCGCAGCCTTGCCGTTCACGGCAAGAAAGATAGCCGTCGCGCCGTCCGTGCGCAGGCGTTCTGCCTCCGCAGCGATAGCGGACGTATCGATATTCAATTCATCAAGAAACCTGGCATTCCCGAGCGCAAGTCGTTTGCTGTCGACCGTGCCGACGACACCCTTACCACTGGGTGCATTAAAATCTCCTGCCGGTGAGAGCTCCAGTTTGCGCTCAGCTGCAGCTGCGACAATGGCTGCTGCCAAGGGATGTTCGCTACCGCGCTCGATGCTGGCCGCAAGCTGAAGCACTTGCGTTTCATCGAAACCGGAGGCGGAGGAAACCGCCACAACCTTCGGCTTGCCCTCCGTAAGTGTGCCAGTCTTGTCGATGACAAGGGTGTCGATCTTTTCCATGCGCTCCAGCGCTTCAGCATTCTTGATCAATACACCAGCCTGCGCGCCGCGGCCGACGCCCACCATAATCGACATCGGCGTGGCGAGGCCTAGCGCGCAAGGGCAGGCGATGATCAGCACGCTCACTGCCGCTACCAGTCCATAGCCGAATCGCGGTTCGGGGCCGAAAGTTGCCCAGGCCGTGAAGGCGATGAGGGCAACTGCGATCACGGTGGGCACGAACCAGGCCGACACCTGGTCGGCGAGGCGCTGGATTGGCGCGCGGCTGCGCTGTGCGCTCGCCACCATCTGCACGATTTGAGACAGCAGTGTATCGGGGCCAACTTTGTCGGCACGCATGATGAAGCTTCCGCTCTTGTTGATTGTGCCGCCGAAGACGCGAGAATCCTTTTCTTTGGTAACCGGCATGGACTCGCCAGTGACCATGGATTCATCAAGCGCGGAATGGCCTTCGATTACGACGCCGTCCACCGCTATCTTATCCCCGGGACGAACACGCAAGCGATCGCCGGCCTTCACGGCATCCAGCGAAACTTCCTCATCGTCGCCGTCATCCTTCACGCGGCGCGCGGTTTTTGGTGCAAGATCGAGCAGGGCGCGAATCGCGCCGGAGGTCGCCTCGCGTGCGCGCAACTCCAATACCTGTCCCATCAACACCAGGACTGTGATGACGCTGGCGGCTTCAAAATAGGAGGCCGGCGCACCGCCATGGCCGCGGAATGCATCCGGGAAAATTCCCGGCGCAAACGTGGCGGCCAAGCTGTAGACATAGGCCACGCCGGTGCCCATGGCGATCAGCGTGAACATGTTGAGATTGCGCGTGATGAGCGATTGCCACCCGCGTACGAAGAACGGCCAGCCGGCCCACAAGACGACCGGCGTCGCAAAGGCAAATTGCACGTAGTTCGATAGCGTCGGTTCGACCCAATTGTGCGCGCCGACCACATGAGCGCCCATTTCAAGGGTGAAGACTGGCAGCGTCAGCACCAGGCCGATCCAGAAGCGGCGCGTCATGTCGATGAGTTCGGGATTGGGTCCAGTCTCGGTGCCCGCGATTTCAGGCTCAAGCGCCATGCCGCAGATTGGGCACGCGCCGGGTCCGACTTGGCGGATCTCAGGGTGCATCGGGCAGGTGTAGATGGTGCCTTCGCGCACGGGTTCGGGTTCGCGTATGCCCAGATATTTTTGCGGATCGCTGATGAACTTGGTGCGGCAGCCGGTGGAGCAGAAATAAAAAGTGTGGCCGCGATGGTCGGCGCGATGTTTGGCAATGTGCGGATCGACCATCATGCCACAGACGGGGTCGAGCACGCCACCCGCAGGTCCTTCGTGATGATGGTGATGTTCTGCCGTCACGCTCGCACCTTGCCTAAAATACCCCCTAGGGGTATATAGACGTCATGGCAAAGGACAGCAAGACGGCGACTCTCAAGCGACTCAATCGCATCGCAGGCCAGGTGCGGGGCCTGGCTCGCATGGTCGAGGGCGACCGTTATTGCATCGACATCGTGACGCAGATTGGCGCCGTGCGCGCTGCGCTGCGTCGGGTCGAGGAGGAGATCCTGCGCGATCACGTGGCGCATTGCGTCAATCACGCGATCAAGAGCGGGAACAAGGTCGATCAGCGGCGCAAGGTCGCCGAGCTGATCGACGTAATGGGAAGGGCGGCGCGATAGCGCTCAGCGCAAGTTACCAGCCACCGCTCATGCCCGCGAAAGCGGGCATCCAGAGTTTGCTGCACAATTCACAAGCAGCACTGGGTCCCCGCTTTCGCGGGAATGAGCAGAAAGTTATGAGTACTTCTTACGCGCCAGCGCGGCACCCTGACCGAGCGCCATGAGCTTCGCCTCAGCGATCTCGCGCCGCATCGGGGCCATGCCGCAATTGGTACACGCGACAATTTTTTCCTTGGGTACGAATTTGATAACCTCGCCGATCACCTGTGCCACGCGCTCAGGTGTTTCGACCTGATCGCTCGCCACGTCGATTACGCCGACCAGTACCTCCTTGCCTTCGAGCAACGACAACAGTTTAAGCGGCACGCGCGAATTGATGCATTCGACCGAAATCTGACCGATGCGACTTTTGGCAAGGGCCGGAAAAATGTTTTCGTATTGCCGCCATTCGCCGCCGAGTGAATTCTTCCAGTCGATGTTGGCTTTGATACCATAGCCATAGCAGATATGCACGGCGGTAGTGCATTTGAGACCGTCAATCGCGCGATGCAGTGCCTCGATGCCCCAGCCGGCGACTTCGTCCACGAACACGTTGAAAGCCGGTTCATCGAACTGGATGATGTCGACGCCGTCTTTTTCGAGAGCGCGCGCTTCCTTGTTGAGCAAGTCTGCGAAAGCCATTGCCATTTTAATCTTGTCGCCGTAATGCGCATCGGCGATCGTGTCGGAAATCGTCATTGGTCCCGGCAACGTAATCTTGAGCTTGCGCTGAGTGTGGGCGCGAGCGTGCCGTGCTTCGGCCTGATGGACGCGGCCCTTGAGTTTGAGTTCTCCGCGCACCACCGGCACCATGGCTTTGTAGCGGTCGGCTCGGATTCCCATCTCGACCTTGTGCGCGAAGTCGATGCCATCGACGAATTCCAGAAAACCATGGACGAAATGCTGACGCGACTGCTCTCCGTCGCAGACAATGTTGATGCCCGCATCCTCCTGCAATTTAACGGCAAGCAACGTAGCATCAAGCTTGGCTGAGGCCAGTTCATCGCCTTGTAGCCGCCACTGCGGCCACAGCTTGTTTGGTTCGGCGAGCCAGGACGGTTTCGGCAGGCTGCCAGCAACAGTCGAAGGAAACGTCATTCTTTTTGACTCTCGTAACGCTCGGGCGGCCGCCAACTATAGAGCCAATCATACCGCGCGCGCAGTTTTTCTCCGCCCATCGCCCGCATTGCCAGATTGCGAACGAGCGCCTCCGGTCCCGTTAGCCCATAGATACGGCCCTGACCTCGGGAAAATTGTTGGGCGCGCATGGTGCGGTGCCAGCGCGCGCCCTCGTAAGCGCGCAGCGCGTCGGAAGGATCATCGAGATATTTGCCCAGCATGTCGGCCACCACCGCGGCATCCTCAATGGCCATGCCGGCGCCCTGCGCGAGGAATGGCAGCATCGGGTGGGCGGCGTCCCCGATCAGCGTCACGGGTAGTCTGCCGCCGCGGAAAGGTACCTTGCGGTCATACAGTGCCCATTTCAGCCAGCGATCGGGAACTGCGATGAGCGCGCGCGCCTTCTCTGACCAGGCCCAGCGCCCGAAATGGCGCAACATTTCGGTGCGATCGCCGGACGCCGACCAGCCTGTCTTGCTCCACTCGTCGTGAACAATGCCGACGATGTTGATAAGGCGACCAGCCCTTACTGGATAATGCACAAGGTGGGCATCATGCCCGAGCCAGAGGTGAACGAATGGTTCGCGGAATTCTGCTGACACGGCATCGGCAGAGATAAGCGCACGCCAGGCGGTGCGGTGGCGGAAGGTTGCCGGCTGATGGCGGTGCAAGCGCGCGGCGATACTCGACCAGATACCATCGGCACCAATCAGCGCGATGCCGCGTTCGTCGAGAGCCTGGGTGCCACGTTTGGCAACGACACTGACACCTTTGACGTGGGCGGCAAAATCCTCGACCCGAACACCGAGCCTGAGCGTCACGTCGAGTTCTTTTCGTGCGACATCAGCCAGCGCAGATTGTAAGTCGCCGCGATGGAGCGACCAATAGGGGGCACCGTACCGGCGCTCAACTTCGTCACCCAACGGAATGCGAACAATCTCGCGCGCGGAGCCACCGGCCATAACCCGGATTGCCTGTGGTGCGACGGCAACCGATGCGAGACGCTCACGCAGTCCGAGAGCGACCAATACGCGACTGGCATTCGGCGACAGCTGGAGCCCAGCGCCGGCCTCTTCTAGTTCCTCTGTTTGCTCGAATACGGTCACGCGCATGCCTGCGCGTGCCAGCGCCAGCGCGGCTGTCAGCCCGCCAATGCCGGCACCGACGACGATGACATGACGCGCCGGCGCCACGGCCAAAGGTCCCGAAAAAGATCAGGCCGCAGCGGAATGCGGCAATGCGCATTGCGGTGGACGGGCCGCATGCGAATTAAGCGCCGGATCGAAGCGATAGAGAGTCGAACAGTAGGGACAGATGATTTCTTTGGCCTCGCCCATGTCGAGGAACACATGCGGATGATCGTGCGGCGGTATCGCACCAACGCACATGAATTCCCTGGCGCCGATCTCGATTACCGGCACGCCTGGTTCGTTATGAAAGTGTGGGACGACGTGTTCCGCCATGGAAAATCCTTATGCTGCCGCGCGGAGCGCGCAAATTCTGGGGCACCATAGCGAGGCGGGCGTGCGATGCCTAGGCCTATGCCGACGCGCCCGTTCGCAGGTAAAACCCACGCATGTCACGATTCAAGAACGGCGAGGTCGAGATCGCGTATCTCGATGAGGGTGACGGCGAGCCGATCGTACTGGTCCATGGCTTCGCCTCCACCAAGGAAGTGAATTGGGTGCTGCCCGGCTGGGTCACGACGCTAACGCGCGACGGCCGGCGCGTGATTGCGCTCGATAACCGCGGACACGGTGCTTCCAGCAAGCTCTACGATCCTTCCGCCTATCACAGCGCTACAATGGCTGAGGATGTTCGTACTCTGCTTGATCATCTGAAGCTCGAACGCGCCGACGTAATGGGCTATTCGATGGGCGCGCGCATCACGGCGTTCCTCACAACTAAACATCCATCGCGCGTGCGCTCCGCGATTTTCGGTGGTCTCGGTATTCGACTGGTGGAAGGCGTTGGCCTGCCCGAGAGCATCGCTGAATCGCTGGAAGCGCCGTCAATCGCCGACGTGCGAGATCCGACCGGTCGTATGTTTCGTATCTTCGCCGAACAGACGAAATCAGACCTGCGCGCGCTCGCAGCCTGCATCCGCGGCTCGCGGCAGACATTGAGCCGCGCCGAGGTGGCGGGCATCTGTGTGCCAGTATTGGTTGCAGTCGGAACAAGAGATCAGGTTGCCGGCAGTGCCCATGAATTGGCCGCGCTTGTTCCGGGGGCGCGCGCCATCGATATTACGGACCGTGACCATATGCTTGCGGTTGGCGACAAGGTTTATAAGGCCGGCGTTATCGACTTCCTTAACGAACGCGGATGAGCCATGCGCCGGGCGCTTTGCAGTACCCTCTTTGTGGCTTCGAAATTGTGATAAAAGACCTATCTAGGGATCCGAGAAGTGCCGGAGAACTTGCGTATGGCTCAATATCAGACACGGCCCGTGCGGGGCCTCGGTAAGGTCGATCCGGTCTGGGCGCGTATCCGAAGCGAAGCGGAGGACGTGGCGCGCCGCGAGCCGGAGCTCGCCACCTTCATCTACGAAAACATTCTCCATCACGACGCGCTCGAAGCCGCGATTGCTCACCGGGTCAGCCAGCGCCTCGCCCATGCGGATGTGTCGGCCGACCTGATCCGCCAAGCCTATGACGACGCGCTCGAGGATCAACGGACGCTCGGCGAAGCCTTCCGTGCTGACATTGTCGCTACCGTCGACCGCGATCCGGCCACTAGCCGCTTCATCGAGCCGGTTCTCTATTACAAGGGTTTTCACGCCATCCAGACGCATCGTTTGGCGCACTGGCTGTATGGCAAAGGCCGCAAGGACTTTGCGCTCTATTTGCAAAGCCGCGCCTCGTCGGTATTCCAGTGCGACATCAATCCGGCGGCGAAAATCGGGCGCGGGATTTTCCTCGACCACGCCACAGGGCTTGTAGTCGGCGAAACTGCGGTGATCGAGGATGATGTTTCGATCCTGCACGATGTCACGCTCGGCGGCACCGGTAAGGAGCATGAGGACCGCCATCCGAAAATCCGTCGCGGCGTGATGATCGGCGCCGGCGCCAAGATCCTCGGCAATATCGAGGTTGGCCATTGCGCGCGCATCGCTGCCGGCTCGGTTGTTATCAAGCCGGTACCGAACAATGTCACAGTCGCTGGCGTGCCGGCCAAGGTTGTCGGTGAAGCTGGTTGCCCGGAGCCCTCGCGCGCCATGGACCAGATGCTTTACGGCATCATGCTCGACGGATGACACGCTTGCATCGGGCCGCCCGATCGGGCAAGGAGACGTTGCCCTGAGATAGGAGCGGCCCCGTTGGACGTCCAGGAAGTCAGACAACTCGACGGTTACCTGAAGAAGCTGTTCGGCAACGCAAATATTCGCGTGGTACCGAAGGGCTCGGATAGCGCTGAGATTTTCGTCGGAGAGGACGATCTCGGTGAACTCACCGTCGACGATGAGGAAGGCGAGCGCTCATACAATTTTCGGATGGTCATCCAGGTCGGCAACGATCCAAGTATTCAGCCTGTGCCGACGCTCAACGCCTATCTCCGGCACAAATTCGACAACGAAAATATTCGCGTGGTACCCCGCCCGAAAAAGACCGATTCACTGGAAGTTTATATCGGCGATGAATTTATCGCAGTGTTGTTCCTGGAAATCGAGAAAGGCCGCCGGTCCTATATTCTCGAACTTCCCATTCTTGACGTGGATCTGGTAAATTGAGCACCATACCGAGCAGAGGGTCGGTTAGTCTGGATGCAATCGCGCGATCAGGTGATCGATAGCGCTGGCGACGTTTTGCCAATCGGTCAGCCAGTCGCGCGAAAAGCGCAACGTGATGTCGGCATTGCCGATGCGCCGCTCCAGTAAGCACACACCTGAATTGGTAACTCCGTTGCGTGAGCAGCGCGCCAGAAAATGCTCGGGCGCGTTCGACTCGAACACGAGATCCTCGCCCTGATAGGGCGAATCGTTACGAAAACCGCGAAAAGTTAGCCCGGGCGGACCCGCGACCGGCTCAGCCACTAGGTAGCGCGGATAGATTGTCTGTACACGCTCCATCAATGGCAGGGTGGCTTCTCCAGACGCGATTGTGACGAACAATCGTTCGTTCGGGTCGGTCGGTGCACCGATCGTCGGTTTGATGGCAGGGTCCGGCGGCACCAAGGTTGGCCACAAATACGAAAGGTCGACGCGTTCGTGTGCGCCCGGGCGGCGTTGGACGCTCATGCGGATCGCCGCCGGTTCGATGTTGAAGACGGTGCCTGAAATGACGATCGGCACTGACGGCGCATCGAGCGCAACCGGCGCATCGGGCCAGCGCGGCCATAGCACGTAAGCGACATAGAGGCCGGCGATAACAATTACGGCGCCGAAAACCAGGAGCGGCGCCATCAGGGGGCTGTGCCCGCTACGTCGCCGGCGTTGGGGCGTGCGCCGGGCCGCCGAGGGGCGCTCATGCGCGAGAATAGCCAATGCGTGCTCCCTACGGGCGAATCGGGCGGATTATGCCACGGCATACGCCGGCGGCCTCGGGACGTAGGAATTTACCATTCATTAAGGATTGGCTGGCGCGGGCCCATCCCGTTTGCAACAGATGGCCCAAGTATTGCGCAGAGGCCACTGATGACCTCCGAATCGGTGCAAATGTTGTTCGCGCTGGCGCTTGGCTTTGCTGTCGCCGGCATGTGCAGCTCCGGCTATCGGCTTGTCACCAGCCGTCTGCCGAGCTTCAGCCAGCTCAGCTCCGGGCCTGCACCAGCTGCCTTCGCCGCGATCCCGCTGCTGGTCGTGTCGGCTCCGTTCCTGATCATGCGCAACACCGTTCTCGGCCGTTGCCAGGAAGGGCGCCGCTTCAAATTCGTATTTCTGGCCACGATGATCGCCGGCTTCTGGAGCCTGATGTCGGGCCTGGTGCTGGTGATGACGCTGCAGGCCTGTGGTTTGCTGCTCGCCTAAGGCGCTTCCCTCATCGTTTTTGTTGGGGCAAGTTCGCCACCATTAGCGGAGAGGCGGGGATGCCGATTTATGAGCTCGATGGACAGGCGCCGGAATTTCCGCCCGACGGCCAATACTATGTCGCCGATACCGCCGTTCTGATCGGCCGTGTACGGCTTAAAGCGGAAGCGAGCGTCTGGTTTGGCGCGGTTCTGCGCGGCGACAATGAATGGATCGAACTCGGCGAGCGGTCGCAGATCCAGGATAATTCTACACTCCACACCGATCCGGGATTTCCCATGACGATCGGCTGCGATTGCGTCATCGGCCACAATGTCATTCTGCATGGCTGCACGGTGGCCGACAATTCATTGATCGGCATGGGCGCGATTCTGCTCAATGGCGTCAAGATCGGGAAGAATTCCCTTGTCGGCGCCGGTAGCGTCGTCACAGAAGGCAAGAGCTTTCCCGACAATTCATTGGTTGTGGGCGCGCCCGCCCGCGCAATTCGTACGCTCGACGAGAAAGCTATCTCGATGATCCGCGCCGGCGCCGACATTTATGTGCAGCGCTGGAAGCGATACACAAAGGGATTGAAGCGGATCGGTTGAGTTTATGCCGTTGCGCCACTCCGCCCTCGTTAGCGGGGACCAGGCCATTACCGGACCCGATTTCGGGATTTGCGCTCGGCTTGATCGGGCTGAAAATAAGCCCGGCTCGCCGGGAGCCGGGCCAAGTCGTTATGGGAGGAACGTCAACAAGCGAACATCGTCACGGCTGAGTCGCAAGCACCTTTCCAGCGTATTCCACGGGGAGTGTCAGAGGTTACGGGATTTTTATTTTGTAAGCCTTTTTGGATCAGGCACCATCATCGCAGGCGGCATAATCAGAGGAGGCCTTCATGAACCTGAAGCTGATTGTCGCCATTTTGGTGATCACTGCCGTACCGGTGCGTGCGCAGACTCAACCGCCGAGCGCTGCGAAGATGGTAACCAGAGCGGATGTGCAGAAGGTCGCCCGAATTATCCGAGGCGACAAGGTCAAGACTCAGACCTATTGCGACATCGGCAAACTTGGGGGGCAAATCGAGGAGGCCAATCAGAAAAAAGACAGCAAAACGGCCGATGAGTTGTCTCAGAAAATGAAAGAATTAGAAAAAAAACTGGGTCCCGAATATGTCGCGTTGATGGACGGGTTGCAGGACATCGATCCGGAATCCGACGAAGGCGCGGAAATCGAGGCGGCATTGGTGGTGCTCGACAAGTTGTGTGCGAAGTAACAACGGGCGATGCAATGCTCGGGTACCTAACAAAATGGGGCAAAATCGCTGTCTGATCCAAGTCATTTGACCAGTTCGTGGGCAAAAGTATCGAAGCACGATCATGAAAAAAGTATTGCATACGCCCTACGTTTTGCTCGCGCTTGCAGTCGTGGGTATAGCTGTCGCGTTCTATGACGCCTACCAGCTCTATAACGGCCAAACGCTTTGGTGTCCGCCGCCCATCAATGGATGCAACGAGGTTGCGAATAGCCCGTATGCGCGCATTTACAATCTGCCGGTAGGTTATTTTGGCGTCGTCTACTACTTGTACATGTTCGGCTTGGCGGCGCTGCTTGCATTCGATCCGCTCTCGCGCGGGCTGCGTTTCGCGGCGCTTGCCTATTCCGCTTTGGGTGTGTGCTTCTCGATCTATTTCATGTACTTGCAGATCGCCTTCATCCATGCCTTCTGCATTTACTGTTTCGTCTCCGCGGTAACGACCGCTCTTCTATTCATCGCGGCGCTCTGCCATTTTAGAGCGGCACGCGCGCAGACGAGATGATCGAGTGAAAGCTAATGTCCGCACCGCCTTTGTTCGCTAGAACTTTTCCAGGTGCGGTAATACCAGCCTCGCAACCAAAGCTAAGTTTCTCTCGGTGCAAAATGTGCGCAACTGTAATTTCGTCACGACTATGCCATTTTGGTATTTATCTTTGGTACTTTAGTAGGGACCACCGGCAGCGGGTGGCCTTTAGGTGGCCGCAGTCGCGTAGAGTAGCGGCCCCTTTATTTATTGCGGCATATCTATACCACGCGCAAAATTCTAACGATGATGAGCGTCCGGCGAATTTGCGTGGCTTGTGCGTCTCTCTAAAAATTCTGCGATTTTTTCTAGCGGTACTCCGTCGTGTTGATATACGGCGACATTAAATCTTGCATTGATGAGACGATAGCTATCATCGCCTTTCTTTTCGAGACGATAACCTTCGAGCTTCGCCAGCTGCCGAATTGCATGTTCGCGTTGCATTTTTTCGCCAGAACTGTTGTTAGGCGTGGCAAGAGTCCAGCACCAATTTGCGGTTGGCTCAATGGCGTACGCAGTTAGTGTGCATGACTATGTCAGAGATGCTGACACTGTGTGTGAAGCGCTGCCGCCAAAAGCCGCAACATTCAGCCGCACAAGCGCAGGCGACCGAAGCATTGTGCCGGCCGGCATCCCGACAAAAGGTGCGGCCGGCCTTGGGGGAGGCCGGCCGCTCGCGAACCCGGTCTGGGGACGGGGAGGGGTGGGGACGTGACCGGGAACGCGAATTCCTTTCCTGTTAGCGCGCCGAAACCGTGGCCGGTGCTGCGCGCGGTTCGCCAAGCGAGACCCACAGGTTCGGGTCGCTCTGCGACTGCCTTTTCACGAAGTGGTAGCCGGTCTGGGTCCAAGGCAAGACCTGGGGCTCTTGATTATCGAGAATGAATTCGCCGCGATCGGTCTTGACCGTGAGCACCGCGTGACCGTCGCCCTTTTTGTCGCGCACAACGGTGATGAGCAGCGCCTCGCGTGGCCAGCCCGCCTGCATCAGCATGCGGCGCTTGAGCAGCACATAATCTTCACAGTCGCCGTAACCGTCATCCGGGTAGTTCCAGCGCTCGACCACGCCCCAATGTTCGAGGTCGGTGACCGGTTTGATCGATTGGTTCACCCAGGCGTTGACCTTGAGCATGTCGGTCCAGGCCTTGGATGTGAGGACAACATCGCGCGGCACTGACGGCGTGGTCGCGCATTCCGACTTATATTCGATGCAGAATTCGATCCAGCCGATCGGCGCCCGTGTGGGTTCCCCAACTGCGACGTAAGTCGTGCGCTCGGCCGACCCCACTGATCTACCGAGGGATGCGGTGCGTTCACCAGCCGCTGCTGCCGTGGAAATCGCCAAGGCTGCCACGCCGGCGAGAGCCAGCACGCTGGCGGCCCGAAGTGCCTGTTTGAAACGCCTAGCCATTTGTGGCCCTTCCCCGTCTTGTTGGGGCCACATTTCCCACAAACCCTTTGTATTGCCGCTAAGTCACGAAAGTTATTTTGAGAAGAAATCAAATAAAACTTGATACAAATACTTCTGAATTCGAAGTAGAGTTTGATTAAAAGCTTAGATAATACAATTTAGCTACAATTTTCGACATTAACGTACGACAGGCAAAATGGTGCGTCCGCATGCGGCTTCGCGTGCGGACGTTTACTGTTGGCGGTTCCTGGATCGGTTCGCCACGACCCGGCCAATGGCCGGACTCGTGCATTGTCACTGCCGCGACTGCGCGCAAATTCGCCCGCAACGTTTACGGACCAGTGACGCTATTCACCGGTAACGTTGTCTTCGATGAAATCGGGGTGTTGCAGGCGCATGAATTCGATGGCGAAACCATCTTCGATGTGCCGGACCACGCGGCCTTGCGTCTTGCCGACCGTGACAACGACGCCAACCGGCGGCCGCAGGTCCGGCGTAATCCCGATCGCAGCGCCCGACTGTGAGAGGTCAATCACACGGCAGGCGACATTCGTGCCGTTCGGCAGAACGAGCCGCGCCATCGCATTGCGCGGCGCGAAACGATCGTGGCGGCGATCTTCCGACAGGTTCAGGATCTGCCGGTTCGCGAGCCAGGTTAGCTGTGCCGCAAGCTTGTCGCGTTTGCGCAGCGTCGCGGCGATGGTCATTGCGAAACCATTCTCCAGGAGGCGCGCGATCTTGCCCTCGAGCCTGCCCAGATGATCGACGTAGGCAATTACCCGTTCACCCGGCTGGCCGCCGATCGGGGCAACCAGCGCCATGCCGCCGGGCGACATGTCGACCACCTGGCACGGAAACTCCCTCCGGTCGGCCAGCATGTAGCGGCCGAGCAGGTTGACCTTCACGCGCTGATGGCGCCGGCGTTCCTCAGCCAGAGGCAGGATCACCGGTTTGGTCAGTGGCAGTGCCATAGTTGTCGGGGTCGGAAGGGATTTCCGCGATCATCGAGCCTATTAGCCTACCGTTAATGATGGGTTATCCGGTCTAGAAGACCCACATCGCGACCTTCAAACACTCGGCCTAGCCAGCAGAATCGCGCGCCACGCACCCACGAGGCCAGAATTTTTGGAGCCAAGTAGGCCAGGAAAGTGACCCCAAGACCAGCGAAGCCCTTCGACAAAGCCATGCGCCATTAGCATTCGAGAACGACGAACAGGTTCTACAATTGCAATCCTGCCCGCGTACATACGCGGCCTGCTGCAGAACAGTTTGCTGTTCGGCGAGAGAAATCTCACGGCGCCCGAGAGGTCTCCGGAGAGGTTCTAGGGTCGTGGGGGTCCAACGATGCGCGAGCTTGGCTTGTCGGTCTGCAGTTCACGGCCGCCGCTATAGACTAGGAAGCCATGCCGCGCGCGCGGTTCTTCGTGCGCGCGTCCGAAACATGGGGCGCTCATACTGGATTGCTCGGCTCCGATGTGACGGAGAGTTCGAAGCTCGAGCTCGATCACGGGCCGTTCGTCAAGCCAATAGGGTGGCGTCAGGGGAGCCAATACACCGAGCGCACGAATGCGGGTTCGGCGATCAGGGGCAAGTGGCAGCAGTAGCAATTCCAGTTCGACTTCGACGCCGTCCGCAGTGCGCCCAAGAACGCCCGCGACCGCGCCAACGTGTTCACTTAGAATGGCGGTAAGCAGTTCCTTGACTTGCTCTTGGTTCGTTTCTCTCCATAGGCTGTTGAAGGCATCGCCCTTAATCTCGCGGGCAAACAGAGCGCAGACGCGGGTACCAGCAAGGCGGAACCTTATGTCGCCCACGAAATCCGCCGTTAGCAGAAAGGTATCGCCAAGGACGTGCCGAATATCGGCTGGATCGATATTAGATCGCGCGGGGACCCGACGCCGACCTCGCCGCCGGTTCCAATATTCAAACACTTCACGCGTTGTGGCGTGTTTCATTTCGATACCTGCCGCGATGCAGCCGTGTCGCCTGTGTCTCTGATCGGGACAGCCGCCGTTTTGCCGCGACATTACATTACGTATGGAGCAGGGTCAGTGCCGCATTCGCCCGATCCGATGCCGATCGGCAATTAGCGTTAAAATGAGAGTCGCATTGGCAGCGTGCGCGAGCCCTTCTATGGTCGTCCGTCCATGTGGAAGGCCGGTGGCAGTTGTTGGCGCTCCGGTTATGGAATTGAGAGCCCGGGGAGGCGAGGGGATGTGACCAAGCCGTAAAGGCGCGGCGATAACCCCGCAATGCGGCTCAAGGGAGGGCGAAAGCCCTCCCTTTTCTGTTTGTGGGGCCCACCCGCCTTGCGGCTGGGTGGCGAAGCGGCGTAATTCAAGTCTCCTCACCGGGTCTCCTCGTGAAACGCGAACCGCTTTTCAACATACCTCCAGTTATCGTCGCAGTGCTGGCTGTGCTGGTACTTATTCATGCGATGCGCACGCTGATGTTCAGCGAGCAGCAGGACATCGAATTTCTGCTCAGCTTCGCTTTCATTCCAGCGCGCTACGACAGTTCAGTTGTGCTCGGGGGCGCGCTGCCGGGTGGCGGTGCGGATGTGTGGACCTTCTTTACCTACGCGCTGATACACGCTGACTGGACGCACCTCATGGTCAATGCGGTGTGGCTGTTGCCATTCGGAAGCGCGGTCGCGCGGCGCTTCGGCACACTTCGTTTTCTGGCATTCTTTGCCGTGACCTCGGTGGCGGGAGCCGCTTTGCACCTGGCCACCCATGCCGGTGAGCAATTCCCCATGATCGGCGCGTCTGCAGCGATCTCCGGCACCATGGCGGCGGCGATGCGCTTTGTGTTCCAGCGTGGTGGACCACTCGGGCTATTGGGGCGAGCTGACGAGAGCGCCTATCGCGTACCGGCGATCCCGCTGCGCGGCGTGCTGTCGGATGCGCGTGTCGTGCTTTTCCTCGCTGTCTGGTTCGGTATCAATATCCTGTTTGGTTTCGGCTCACTTCCGATTACCGGCAACGAGCAGACGATAGCCTGGCAGGCACATATTGGCGGCTTTCTCGCGGGGCTGTTGCTGTTTTCCTGGTTCGACCCGCCGCCGAATTTACCGCAATTCGACGATTCTGCTGCAACGCCGCATTAGCCAATTCGGTCGCGCAGGCCTGTCCTCACACATTTGCGTCTTGACGGAACTGGCAGGACGGCGGGATCGTTGCTCATACTCGGGGCGCGGGTTCGCCTGCGATCCCGGTTGCGCATGACGCGTTCTGAAACAATCATGCGCCAGGGAGGCTGCCATGAACGTCAAGGCGATTCTGGCCGCCAAGGAACGTAACTTGGGCGGCGACATCACTTGCATCGAACCGACTGCCGATTTGGCGACGGCGGCGAAATTGCTCTCCGCGCGTCGCATTGGTGCCGTCGTGATCCGTGGCGCGGGAGGTCGCCTCGCCGGCATATTGTCGGAACGCGATATCGTGCGCGCACTGTCCGAACACGGTGCTGATGCGCTTGCATTACCGGTCGGTCAGGTCATGACGCGCGAGGTAGCGACCTGCGGCGAGGACGATTCGGTGGCGAGTATCATGGAACGTATGACGGCCGGGAAATTCCGCCACATGCCGGTGATCGCAAAGGGCCGCTTGGTTGGCCTCATCTCGATTGGCGACGTGGTCAAGCAACGCGTCGAGGAGATCGAAAGCGAATCTGAGGCAATGCGCGACTATATTCGCACCGCGTAGGTATAGGCCTAACTTGCAGCGCCGTTGTTCGGCTGCGACAGCGCGGTGACCGCCTCGCTGACCGCGCCGATGGCTTTTTCGGCAGCCTTTGTGCCTATCTCAATCGCTTCGCCGGCACGGTGAAAATCAAACCAGCCGACGCTGCCGAGGCGCGGGCTGATCAGCACATCGGGCGGATCACCGGCTAGCCGCGCGCGAGTGATACGATCCTGCATTACGTTGAAGGCTTCGACCATGACGGTCGGCAGTCCAGGGCGTCCACGCCGGCCGAAAAATTGTCGGCGTAGCGAACGCTCGCCGTTGAACATTCCACGCAAGCCGCCGTTGGGCTTCGCTTGCGCACTCACAAGGTCGCTGTCGTCGGAGCCG
>DASWAK010000423.1:0-3975 GCA_036391175.1 Pseudolabrys sp. | reverse complement strand
ACTTTTAACTTGCCCGGCCGCGTGAGTGTGTTGACGCTTTTGACCTTGACGTCGAACAACTTCTCGACCGCTTCCTTGATCTGCGGCTTCGTAGCGTGCTTGGCCACCTTGAACATGACCTTGTTGTGCTCGGATGCCATCGTCGCTTTTTCGGTGATCACCGGGGCAATGATGACGTCGTAATGGCGCGGATCGCTGGTGCTCATTTAAATCGCGCCTCCAGCGCATCAAGCGCGGCCTTTGTCAGCACCAAGGTCTTGCGGCGCAAGATGTCGTACACGTTGATGCCCTGTACCGGCAGGACATCGATATTCGGGATGTTGCGCGCCGCGGTTCGGAAGTTGGCCTCGATCTCGGCGCCATCGATGATTAGCGCGTTCTCGAGCCCGAGCTTGCCGAACTGTTTCGCCAGCCCCTTGGTCTTGGCATCCTTCAGCGTCGCTTTGTCGAGCACAATGATGCCGCCATCCTTGGCCTTCGACGACAAAGCATGCTTGAGCGCGAGCGCGCGCACTTTCTTCGGCAGATCGATGGCGTGACTACGCACCACCGGGCCGAAAGCACGGCCGCCACCGCGGAATTGCGGCACACGCGCGGAGCCGTGACGAGCACCGCCCGTGCCCTTCTGAGCGTATATCTTCTTGCCGGTCCGCCAGATTTCACTGCGATCCTTGGTCTTGTGGGTACCGCGCTGGCGCTTGGCGAGCTGCCAATTGACGCAGCGCTGGATAATGTCCGTGCGCGGCTCGAGGCCGAAAATCGCATCCGACAAAGTGACTTTGCCGGCATCCTTGCCGTCGAGGGCGACGATTTTAAGCTCCATCACTCGCCCTCCTTCTTTTTCGCAGCGGCAGCGGCCTTGCCGGAAGCCTTAGCGGCCTTATCAGCGGCTTTTGCTGGCGTTGCAGCTTGTGCCGCCTTGTCGCTAACGGCCGCGGCCGGCGCCGCCACCTGATCTGCGTTTGGCGCCTGTTCAGGTGCGGGCTTGGACTGGTCCGGTTCAGTCTTTGCGGCTTTCTGGTCGGGCTCCGCCTCGACCGTTTCGCTCACGCGGAATTTGCCGGGCTTTGGCGCCTCCTTCGGCAGTTTTTTCTTCACCGCATCCCGTACCGTGACCCAGCCGCTCTTGGAGCCGGGTACCGCGCCCTCCACCAAAATCAGGCCGCGTTCGACATCGGTCTGCACGACCTTGAGATTGAGTGTGGTGACGCGCTCGACACCAAGGTGACCAGGCATCTTCTTGTTCTTGAAGGTCTTGCCCGGATCCTGACGGCCACCGGTGCCGCCAATCGAACGGTGCGAAATCGACACGCCATGCGAGGCACGCAGCCCCGCGAAATTCCACCGCTTCATGCCGCCGGCAAAGCCTTTGCCGATCGTGATGCCGCAGACATCGACGAACTGGCCAGGAATAAAGTGATCAGCCGTGATCTCGGCCCCGACCGGGATCAGCGCGTCCTCGGTCACGCGAAATTCGGCTAGCTTGCGCTTGGGCTCGACCCTCTGCTTGCCGAAGTAACCACGATCAGCCTTGCTCATATTGTTGCTGCGGCGCGCGCCCGAGCCGAGCTGCAGCGCGACATAGCCATTTTTGTCTTTGGTGCGGTGAGCAACCACCTGGCACTGCGCGAGGCGCAGCACCGTCACCGGCACATGCTCGCCGGCCTCGGTGAACACCCGGGTCATTCCGACCTTCTGCGCGACTACGCCCGAACGCATTGCTAATCCCACCCCGGCCTTACAGCTTGATCTCGACGTCGACGCCAGCGGCGAGGTCGAGCTTCATCAGCGCGTCCACCGTCTGTGGCGTCGGATCGACGATGTCCAAGAGGCGCTTGTGCGTGCGCATCTCGAACTGTTCGCGGCTCTTCTTGTCGACGTGCGGCGAGCGGTTCACCGTGAACTTCTCGATTCTGGTCGGCAGCGGAATGGGGCCACGGACCTGTGCGCCGGTGCGCTTGGCCGTGTTCACAATCTCGCGCGTCGACGCATCGAGGATGCGGTGGTCGAACGCCTTGAGCCGGATCCGGATATTCTGGCCGTTCATTGTCATTTCTCTCGTCCGTCGTGCCCGCCCGTCAGTCGGGCAACCACGGAATGGCTAACTTCAATAAAGACGCGGATGGCCGGGATTGTCCCGGCCATCACGCTTCAACTCATCACTCGATGATGCTCGCTACCACGCCGGCACCGACCGTGCGGCCGCCCTCGCGAATGGCGAAACGCAGTTTCTCCTCCATGGCGATTGGTACGATCAGGTGCACTTCCATCGCCACATTGTCGCCCGGCATCACCATTTCCGTGCCCTGCGGCAGGTGCACCACGCCAGTCACGTCGGTGGTGCGGAAATAGAACTGCGGACGGTAGTTGGTGAAGAACGGAGTGTGACGGCCGCCCTCTTCCTTAGTGAGGATGTAGGCTTCCGCCTTGAACTTGGTGTGCGGCTTGACCGAGCCGGGCTTGCACAGCACCTGGCCGCGCTCGACTTCCTCACGCTTGGTGCCCCGCAGCAGCGCGCCAATGTTGTCGCCCGCCTCACCCTGATCGAGCAACTTGCGGAACATTTCGACGCCGGTGACCACGGTCTTGACGGTCGGACGAATGCCGACGATTTCGACTTCTTCGCCCACCTTGATGATGCCGCGCTCGACCCGGCCGGTGCAGACCGTGCCGCGGCCCGAGATCGAGAACACATCTTCCACCGGCATCAGGAACGGCTGATCCTTCGGCCGCTCCGGTTGCGGGATGTATTCATCCACGGCCTTCATCAGCGCCAGGATTGACTCTTTGCCGAGTTTCTCGTCGCTGCCTTCGAGCGCCTTGAGCGCCGAGCCCTTGATGATCGGAATTTTGTCGCCAGGAAAATTATACTTGGACAGGAGCTCCCGCACTTCGAGTTCGACCAACTCGAGCAATTCCGGATCGTCGACCATGTCGACCTTGTTCATGTACACCACCAGCGCCGGCACGCCGACCTGGCGCGCGAGCAGGATGTGCTCGCGGGTCTGCGGCATCGGGCCGTCGGCGGCCGAGACCACCAGGATGGCGCCGTCCATCTGGGCGGCACCGGTGATCATGTTCTTCACGTAGTCGGCGTGGCCGGGGCAATCGACGTGCGCATAGTGGCGCTTGTCGGTCTGATATTCGACGTGCGCGGTCGAGATGGTGATGCCGCGTGCCTTCTCTTCTGGTGCCTTGTCGATCTGATCATAGGCGGTGAACGTGGCGCCGCCTTTTTCGGCCAGCACCTTCGTGATCGCCGCTGTCAGCGTGGTCTTGCCGTGGTCGACGTGACCGATCGTCCCGATATTGCAATGGGGCTTGGTGCGCTGGAATTTTTCTTTGGCCATGGAGCTCTCCGTTCAGATCCTTCTGTTATCTTCGTTCCCGGTCACGCGAATTTTTTCTGTACTTCGGCTGACACGTTCGCGGGCAGCTCTGAGTAGTGGTCGAATTGCATCGTGAATGTCGCGCGGCCTTGAGACATCGACCGCAGATTGTTGACGTAGCCGAACATATTCATCAGCGGCACCATCGCGTTGATCACGTTGGCGTTGCCGCGCATGTCCTGGCCTTGAATCTGTCCGCGCCGCGAATTGAGGTCGCCGATGACGGAGCCGGTGTAGTCCTCCGGGGTCACGACCTCGACTTTCATAATCGGCTCAAGCAGGACCGGCTTGGCCATTTGGAGCGCTTCCTTGAGGCACTGGCGCGCGCAGATTTCGAATGCAAGCGCGGATGAGTCGACATCATGATATTTGCCGTCAATCAGCGTCACCTTGAGGTCGACCACCGGGAATCCCGCCACCACGCCGGAGCCGAGCACCGACTCCAGGCCCTTCTCGACGCCCGGGATGTACTCCTTCGGCACCGTTCCGCCGACCACCTCGTTCTCGAACTCGAAGCCCTTGCCGGGCTCGAGCGGGTTGACGACGATCTTGACGCGGGCGAACTGACCCGAGCCGCCGGTCTGCT
>DASWAK010000422.1:0-5938 GCA_036391175.1 Pseudolabrys sp. | reverse complement strand
GCCAATGCCGAACTGCCAGAAGGTTGGGCTTAATTTCGAGAAATAGTCCTCAAGCACCATGTAGACAGCGGCACCGACGAACGCGCCGTAAAGCCGCCCGGTACCGCCAAGGATCAATATCACCATCACTTTGGCGGAGTTGTCGAAGTCGAACACCGTCAGCGTGACGTAGGCGTTGGTCTGCGTGAACAGCGCACCTGCAACGCCCGCAATTGCCGCTGCTATTGTATAAACCGTCACCAACCGACGGTGCACCGGCGAGCCGATTGCGTGCATGCGTCGCACGTTTTCGCGGATGCCTGTGAGCGCCTGCCCGAATGGGGAATAGACGATACGCCGAACAAAATAGAAAACGACTGCCAGAGCCGCGAGCGCGTAAAGATAATAAGTATGCCCGTAGAGATCGTAATCGAAGACGCCAAGTAGCGGTTTGAAGGTCAGCCCCGGCAATCCGTCATAGCCGCCGGAAATATCCGAACGCAGATTGCCGGTCTCCTGCAACAGAATGGCGGTCGCAAGCGTCAGCATCAGAAGTGTGAGGCCGCGATAGCGCAGCAGGAACCATCCGGTGACGAAGCCGACGAAGCCCGCCACGATCGCGGCCGCGAACAGCCCGCTAATCGGCTCGGTCCACTGCAGGCGCGCAGCGGCAAGGCCGACGGTATAGGCGCCAATGCCAAAGAAGGCGGCATGTCCAAGTGTCACAATGCCGGCATACCCGAGGATGAGGTCGAGCGAGAGCGCGAACATCACCATCACCAGCACCTGGCTGCCGAACGTCATGCGGTCAGGAAATGCAAAAAAGACCGCAAGCGCGAGCAGCCATGGCAAGCATTCCGCGAGCCGAAAACGGTGACGCTTGAGCAGATATTCTGCCGCGCGTTGGCGCACCTGCCCGCGGTCGGTCGCGCTCACGATGTCACTCGCGGCCATAGAACCCTGCCGGCTTGATCAGGAGAACGACAACAGTTACGGCGTAGACAAAAAAGCCGCCGGCATCCGCGAGTAGATATTTTCCGGCGGTGTCGAACACACCGAGCACCAGCGCAGCGAGCAACGTACCTTTCAGGCTGCCCAATCCGCCGACCGCGACCACAATCAGGAACAGGACGAGATAGAGCACCGCAAAGCTCGGCGAGAGGCCGAGCAGTTGAATTGCGAGCCCGCCGCCAAGTGCGGCAAGTCCAGACCCGACCGCAAAGGTCAGCGTAAACAGCCGGTCGACATTGATGCCGACTGACTCTGCCATGCGCCGGTTGTCGACCGCGGCGCGGATTTTGGCGCCGATATTGGTGCGCTCGAACGCGTACCAAAGGACCGTAATGAGCGCTGCGCCGAGCACGATCAGGAAAGCGCGATAGCTTGGGAAATATCGAAAGCCGAGATTGACGTCGCCTTGCAGCCAATCCGGCAGCGGCACCGACTTCGGAATCGGACCGTAAAAATAGGTGGCGGTGGCGATTGCCATGAACGCCAAGCCTATGGTGAGCAAAACCTGTTCAAGATCGGTTGACTTATATAGCCGGCGATAAAGCCCACGCTCGAATACGACGCTTGCCGCCCCGACCACGACCGCAGCGACAACAAGCGAAGAGACAAAGTTAAAACCGAGCGTGCGCGTGAGGGTGACGACGATGTAGCCGCCGGCCATGGCGAAGGCACCATGCGCCAGGTTCACGAACCCCATCAGCCCCATTGTGACCGAAAGGCCAACGGAGGTGATGAACAGGAACATGGCGTAAGCCAAGCCGTCGAACAAAATGCTGACGGCTATATTGACCACTTGCGGCACGAGCCCCACCCCGTATTCAAGAAAGCGCCGCCGCGCCTTTATGCGCGGCGGCGCTGCTTCGTGTCAATTTCAGGTCGCCAAATCAAGAGCCACAGCGGCCGACTTTGAGCTCCTTGCACTCGTCCTTCACGCCCTTGGTCGTGCCGAGGATCTTTACGCCGAGCTTGCCGTCTGCCTTGCGGACGACTTCCATGGCGTGCTCGTCTTCGACGACATCGCGGGTTGCAGCGTCGATCGTGACGGTTCCGCGCGGACCCTTGCTGGTCCAGCCCCTCATCGTATCGATCACCTTCTGCCCATCATCGACCTTCCCATTGAGTTTTTTAATCGTGTCGAAGATAGCGTGCATGGTGTCCCAACCCGCCGCCGACATGAAGTCTGGATAGGAGTCCTTGCCATATGCGTCATGCCAAGCCTTATTGAAGGCCTTGTTCTCGGCATTGTCGAGATCGGCCGCGTAATGGCCCATCACGATGGTGCCGATGGCCGCATCACCCATGTCCTGCAACTTGTTATCGGGGATTAAATCCATTGGACCGATCAGCTTGACGCCACCTTTGCGCATGCCGAGCTCGCCATAAGCTTTCATCACGCCAGCCGCGTGCGCGCCTGAAGGAATGAAGACATACATACAGTCTGGCTTGGCATCCTTGATGCGCTGAAAGAATGGCGTGAAGTCAGGCACCTGCACGGGGCTCCCCATCGGAATTGCTTCAGTGATCTTGCCGCCGGCCTTCTCGAACCCCGTCTTGAAAGCTTCTGTAGAATCCTTGCCCGGCGGAAAGTCCGTATAGGCCATCGCCGCCGTCTTGCAGCCGATCTTGTCGTGCGCATAGGCGCCCATCGGATAGGCCGGATGCCACATGCTAAACGACAGCCGCACGATGTAAGGCGATAGATTGGTGATCCAGGCAGTGCCGGCGTTGGCAATAATCATTGGCACCTTTGCCTGCGTTACCACTGGCGCGAGCGCAATCGCCGAGGGAGAGAATACGAAGCCGGTGAGGATCTGCACCTTATCGTTGGTGACCAGTTCTGTAGCAACGGTTTTCGCCTGCGCGCCGGTCGGTGGGCCCTCGTCGCGTTTGATGATCTCGACCTTGTTCGGCGCGATGTCGTTGGCGTGAAGCTTCACATAGAGATCGAACGCCTTGTCGATCTGATGGCCGAGGTCGGCATTAGCTCCGCTGAATGGAAGCACGACGCCAATCTTGACGGTCTCAGCCTGGGCAGTCCCGCCCACCGTGAAGGCCAGGGCGGCTAACCCGAGCCAGCCAATCATGCGCATCTCATCCTCCCTATTATTCTTGAATTAGTTTGGAATGCCACTTTCTTAGTATTTTCAACGGGGTTTGGCAGGGGTTGGCCCGTTTTCGCTCTTGGGTTTGGCACTTTTGCCGAACTCAGCGCGTAATGTCCAATACCTTGACCACGTTTTCAATGTCCGGCGGCCTCCTGCTGTCGTATTGCTTGCCGGGCCAACTTGGTTGGCCCCACGCACGTAGTTACGCAGTACATTGAGGTTGTGGTGTATCTACCGAGAGTTAAACTTCGCGTCGTCGAAAGCGAAAACCCACCCACCGCTAACAACGTCTCGGCATATACGACCGAGGCGGTCCGCCCCATCGCTTGCCATCTTGAAATCATATCCAAAGATATATGTTCCGCGCGGCAACTTGCATAAAATTCTAGTCTGGCGGCCAATACTTATCTCAGCATTCGGCAGAACTTGGCCTATAGCTCTTTCGGCGTCCGAGGGAGGGAATGCAGACCACAGAATTAAATTGCCCCCGAAATTAAGTACAAACAACGTCAACGTCACAAAGATTATGAGCCACAAAAACGGGTCACGCTTGTGCTGCGCAAGCCAATCTCGCGCTTCTCTAAATTCTTGAGCGGGGGTCATTGTCAGGTCCTTAGCTACTAAAGCGCAACAACAATTTCATGGGCTATATCGTTGCCCATGAATGTCCAACATATTGCCCACCCTTTCAACGCCCGGCGGCCTCCTGCTTTCGGATTGCTTGCCAGGTGAGCTTGGCTTGGCTGCGCTCCCGCACGTAGCCGCGCAGGACACTGAGATCGCGGTGGCCGATGATCCCGGCGGCCTGATCCTCGAAACACCCGGCCTTCGGATCGCCGCCCTCGCGCGTAAGCCGTGCGGGACATAGCGGCCATCACCTACCAGCTTGAGCACGTTTTTGATTTGGGATTTTCCGAAGAAACTTTGGCGGTTCTCGGGTGAAACGGATCGCCGTTGCCGGATCAGGCGGCGGATTTGGCATTGATCGCGGCGACTGAACTCGTGGTTTTTGTCACGTCAGGCTTTCTGTGGTCACCGGCTATGTCGAGCGTAGCGACCTCGACACGGTTGCGACCGCGCTCCTTGGCGCAGTAAAGGGCATGATCGGCCTTTCTCAGCAGATTGGGAATATCAAGCATCCGCTCCTGGCAATGAACCAGCCCGATGCTGACCGTCGCGCAGACTGGATGACCATCCACGTCCTGGGCCATCTGCGCGAAGCTTTCGCGAATCCGCTCAGGCACTTCGACCGCTTTCTCACGACTGGTCTCAGTGAGCACGGCGGAGAACTCCTCCCCACCGAGCCGACCGACCAAATCCGACCCACGCATCGACTTTCGCGCGGCGCCAGCGAATATCGCCAGCACGCGGTCGCCAACCGCGTGGCCAAAGCGATCGTTAATCAATTTGAATCGGTCAAGATCGATCGCCAGAACAGCGGTTGGTCGCGGATTGTCGCTGTGCCGCTTGGCGATCAGCGAGGCATCCTGCAAAAACGCGCGGCGATTTGCGACACCGGTGAGCGGGTCGACCATGGCAGCCGTGCGGTGGCGGAATTCTGCGCGCTCCTTCGCCATTGCAAGCAAGATAAAGGCACTTGAGATGGACAACAGCAGAGACTCAAAGCTGAGCACGGTCATCCATACGCTGTTGAACACGCTGTCGTTGACCGAGCCCGGCAGCAGCGCAACCAAGGGCGTGCGCAGCAAGAACAACGCGCCCTGGGCGAACAGGATGAAGATGGCCGGCCACCGCGATACCAAGGGTTCGTCGCGGCCACGCCAGAATTCGTAAGCGGTCAACCACGTGTAGCCGCTAATAATTCCCGAGGCGATCAGAGAACGCAGGTTGATATTGTCTGCCAATATCGGAAGGCGGCAGAGCAGCAGCCAAAGCACGGCGCCCGTCACCAAATAGACCGGCTCGACTGGGCGTCCATCGAAAACACGCGCGCCGGTCCAGGTCGCGGCGAAGGCGGTAAATAGCAGTGCGTCGGCAAGGTCAATGCTGACCAGATCAGGAACCGCGCCGTACCTTCCGAATAGCCAGATCGAGGCAAGTCGGATCAAATGGGCGGAGCCCCACCAGCAGACAGCGCGAAGCGCCATATTCTGCGCCCAGACAAAAAGCAGCAGCAAGCCGAGGATGGCTTCAACGTAAATCGTCACCAGGAACAGCGTGTGGACGTCGAGGGTCATCGGTTGGCTATCTCCCGAGGACCCAAACTTCGGATATTGGTCCCCAGTCGCTCGAATAACCCCGCCCGGAAAAGAAGTAATGAATGTGCTTATTCCCGCGCCGGCTATTGCGCCGTTATGGTTTCGGAGACGTTTCCGAAATCACTGCAATCGACCTAAATCGGCGAAAATTTCGGGTCTACTTTCCGGTCGATCTGACGTTGCGGCCGGTCTTGTGGGGCCATTGGGCCTCCACTAGGTTCAAGTATCCCACCAGGCTCGGAACCGGGCATGCAAATCCGCAACGGCATCATCGAGGCCATCGGCCACACGCCGCTTGTGAAGTTAAAGCGGGCCTCCGAGGCGACCGGATGTACGATCCTGGGCAAGGCCGAATTCATGAATCCCGGCGGTTCGGTTAAGGATCGCGCCGGCCGGCAGATGATTCTCGAGGCAGAAAAGCGTGGTGAATTGCGTCCTGGCGGGCTGGTGGTGGAAGCGACTGCCGGCAACACGGGCATCGGTCTGGCGCTGGTTGCCAATGCACGCGGCTATCGGACGCTAATCGTTATACCGGAGACGCAAAGTCAGGAAAAAAAAGACATGCTGCGGCTGTGCGGGGCGGAACTGGTGGAAGTTCCCGCTGCCCCGTATTCCAATCCGAAC
>DASWAK010000421.1:0-12347 GCA_036391175.1 Pseudolabrys sp. | reverse complement strand
CGTGACGCCGAGGCAGTAACAGACCGCGGAATTGGCGGAAGAGCCGCGACCCTGACAGAGAATATTTTGTGAGCGCGCGAAGCGCACGATATCATAGACGGTGAGGAAATAGGGTGCGTATTGCAATTGCGCGATCAGTTTTAGCTCATGCTCGAGATTGGTCCGCACCTTGTCGGGAATCCCTTGCGGATAGCGGTAGGCGGCGCCTTCATAGGTGAGGTTCGCCAGTGCATCCTGGGCGTTGCAGAAGCCTTCTACCTGTTCGTCGGGATATTCGTAGCGCAGCTCGTCGAGCGAGAAAGAAAGTGCGTCGCTTAAGCACAATGTTTCCTCAATTGCTTCCGGCGCGTCGCGGAACAGCCGCATCATTTCTTGTGACGGTTTCAGATATCGCTCGGCATTCGCAGCAAGTTTGCGCCCGGCGCGGTCAATGGTGGTTTTATCGCGAATGCAGGTGAGCACGTCGGCGAGTGGCCGGCGGTGGGGATGATGATAGAGCACATCGTTGATCGCGATCAGTGGCACACTGGCCACGCGTGCAAGTCTCTTCATGCGCACCAGCCGCGCGCGGTCGCGCCCGCGATAGAGCATGGATGCGGCGAGCCGCACGCGGTGTGGGACAGCTTCGCGCAGACGCGCCAACAACCATGTATCGCCGGCCATGACTATCAATTCAAGCCCAAAGGCATGCGCTAGCAGGTCGTTGAGATGCAGAATGCAGTCGCCCTTCTCGGCGCGGAGATTTCCTACAGTGAGTAGGCGCGTGAGCCGGCTCCAGCCGGCGCGGTCACGCGGATAAGCGAGCATGTCGGGCGTACCGTCGGCGAACACAAGCCGCGCGCCCGGGTGATAGCGCAGAGAGAGATTTTGTTCGCGCTTGGCCAGATGCGCGCGCACCACGCCGGCCACCGAATTGCGGTCGCAGAGTCCTAAGCCTGCCAGCCCGATATGGGCGGCCTGCACCATCAGCTCTTCCGGGTGCGAGGCCCCGCGCAGAAAAGAGAAATTCGAGGCAACAGCGAATTCGATATAACGCATTACCCTCTTCGAACCTCACGCAAACGTCCCGTGCAGGAACCACGTTGGAGCCGCTGCTCCTTGCGCGAGGTCGCGGTAGAGCCCGGCGCGGAACAGCCAGAAGCGCAGGCCGCTCTTGTCCTCTACGCGGAAGTAATCCCGGGCGGGCCCTCCGTGTTCGCTCCACCAGGCGCCTTCGATACGCTCGGGGCCTTCGGCAGCGACTACTTCGTGCAGCGCGCGCCGCCATCGGAAGCGCAAAGGCGGCCCATCTGGCACTTCTGCCACCGCCTCGATTGGCTCCGGCCGCGTCAGCAGCCGCAGTGGGCGCGGCGAAAGCTCTATCTGCTCGCGATATCGGCGGAACGCATGCCAGCCGGCATCGCCGTTGATGGTCTGTGCGGGGAGAGCGGCCTCGGCCACTTCCGGGATGTGGCTGTCCTGAGCGGTTAGCCGGCATACGCGGCGTGCGCCTAATCGTGCGCTTAGGCGATCGACCAGGCGGCAAAGCTCAGCCGCATCCTCGCCACCGCCAAGGCCGATCTGTTCGGGCGGGCACGCCTCGGCAATGAGGACTGATAACCGCGCCATGTCGAAACCGAAGCCGGGATCGAGCGCATCGGCGAGTGCGGCGAGCCGTTCCACGAACAGCGCACGGATCTCATCCGGATCGCGTAGTGGTCGCGAGGTACCGGCAGCAATGCGGCGCACCACGCCATCGGTGCGGAATAAGGTCAATTCGATACGACGGGCACCATCGCCGCGTCGCTCGAGCGCAAATTGCAGCCGGCACGCCAGCCGCCCGATAATTGTCAGAACGTCTTCTTCGCGTGCGATTGGCTCGGCAAGACGTTGCTCGGAGACATAAGATGCAACCGGCAGCCGCGGAGTCAGCGGTTCATGTTCGCGGCCGAGTGCACGGTCAAGTTGATGTAACACTTCTGAGCCGAAGCGCGCGGTGAGTGGCGCACGCGGCAGATCGGCGATATCGCCAATGTGCTTCAAGCCAACACGGGCGAGGCTTGCAACCGTCGTCGGCGGAAGCCGCAATGCGGATAGTGGTAATGGCGCGAGTAGCGCGCGCTCTTCGCCGCAGGCGTAACTTGCCGGTTCGCCATAATGTGCGGAAGCCCAGGCGGCACCGATGGTGCCGGCAATGGCAAGCGAATAAGCGAAGCCGGCGTCTTCCAGGCGGCCACTGAGATCGGCAGCCAGTTCACGCTCCCCGCCGTAAAGATGCGCGCAACCGCTGATGTCGAGCAGCAAGCCGTCGGGCGTATCGCATGCGACCAGCGGTGTGTAGCGCAGACACCAGTCGGCAATAGATTCGAGCAAAGCAGCATCGGCCTCGGCGTCTTCGGCCACCGCATCGATGCCGGGATGCATGGCGCGCGCCTGTGCCAATGTGAGGCCGGGCGAGAGACCAAGCCGTTCGGCTGCGTCATCAACGGCGGTGAGAACTTCGGCATTGCCGCGCTTGCCGATGACGATCAGCGGCGCGGAGCACTCACGCGACCTGGCGATGCGATCGGTCGAAAGCCGTCGCAGCCACAGGCTGAGCATGCGTTGTGAGGATGAGCTGCTCATCGCGGTTACTCCATTCGAGTATCCATGAACCGACTGGGCCGCGGCGATTGCGGACAAGTTGTGCGGCAAAGCGGGGAGCGTCGGGACCGTGCGCGACTGCTGAAGGTGCAGCGCCGACGATCCATCGGGTGGCCGCGGTGGAGGCATCGCTTGGCGGTGCGGCGCGTAACAACAGCGCCAACGCGCCACTCTCCGCCGCGGCGAGCGAGAGCCGCCGCACCGCGACGCTGTCGATCCCGCCGATGCGCATTTCGCCGATCACCGCATCGTTGGTGCGGCAGCGCAGTGCCTCTTCCATCGCCCACAGCAAGTCGCGGCGATGTGCGGCGGAAACCGTCACCAACCGCTCGGGCGCGAGTCCAAAAGCATCGAGGCCGGCGCCATGCGGTGCGCCGCTTTCGACGAGCCCCATGTCCTCGGTGATCCAGAACAAACGGGGTGAGGGGGCGGAGCGCCTTGCTACCCCCAAAGCAAACCCGGCCGCTGCGGGGAGATGGGCTTCGCCAACTGCCGCAATTTCGTGCAGCGCGCCGCGGATGAATCCACCGCCAAGTGCCGCATCGATGGCGGGAATACAAAGGGGCTGGGTACCGGGACCGTGCTTAATCCCCGGCGCCCTTTGCAGGGCCAGAAGGCGTTGGCGAAGCTGCGCGATCATCGCTAAACCTTTGAAGATAAGAAATTATTCGGCTCAGCTGGCCGAGCCGCACCGCTTTATGTTCATGATTTGTTCTAGTGTGACCAAGCGCAACGGAGACGTCAAGCCGCAAGGGAATGGGGTGGTGTGGGACGGAGCGACCCCAAGCCTAGATGTGCGCGACGTAAACGATGCATACAGCCACCGCCAGCACGGTGGCCAACCAGACAAGTCGAGGATCCGCGGGTTTATTCATGGCGATTCCTGCACATACAAATGATGTGCCAGAACCCTCACCGCAGCCTTAATTTCCGTAACGCGGGCTCGAAAACGATCAATTCCCGTTGAGGAGTTTGCGCCCGCGCGAGGTCAGCAGAATCCGTGACTGTTTCATGCTGCTGCCGTTTTCGAAGTGGATGAGCCCGTTGGCGATGGCGTCTTCCCAGACCGACAGATGCGGACAACTCCGCCGCCAGGCTTCCGCGTCCGCATAACTGCGCGGCGCTTCTGCCACCCAGGCAAGGAACTGCTGCATCAATGCATGCGCGGCGTCTTGCATGGCGATTAGATATACCTGCTGCAAAGAAATTCAAATCGGCCGCTCGAAAGTGCGGACTTCGATTTCCGATTCAAGCGTGCGGTGTACCGGACACTTGTCGGCAATCTCCATAAGCCGCTTGCGTTGCTCGGCATCGAGCGGGCCCTTCAATCGTGATGTTGCGGTCGATGCGGTCGATCATGCTTTCCTTGGTTTCGCAATTGAGACAATCCTCGGCATGGATCTTATTGTGGCTTAGTCGCACCGTGACGCGATCGAGCGGCAACTTCTTGTGCTCGGCATAAAGCCGCATCGTCATCGACGTACAAGCGCCGAGGCCGGCGAGTATCAGATCGTACGGTCCGGAGTCGAGCCCGCCAACGACAGGTTCGTCAACAAGAAATCGGTGCGGTCCACTTATGATTTCCTGCTGGAATTTTCCGTTGCCGGTTTCGCGCACAAGAACAGTGCCGACTTCGATTTGCTCGTCGCTACGGTTCACCGGCTGCTCAAGGTACCTCTCGGCCCAGGCGGCGATCACATTGGCCACATAGACCGCATCGCCATTTTTGCTCAGCAGATGATCGCATCGGCAAGTGATACGAAACTTTTGGGATGCTTGGCGGTAGTGAAGATACGCGAGGCGTCTTCAATTCCGACGGTATCGTCGGTGGGCGAATGAAACACCAGCAACGCCTTGCGAAGATTGGCGAGACAATTCTTGATATTCTGCTCCGCAATGTCATCGAGGAATTCACGCTTGATACGAAATGGCCGCCCGGCCAGCGTCACCTCGACCTCGCCTTGTCCAGTGACGTGAACCGGATCGCAGGGCGCGGAAATGGTGACGACAGCATGCGCGTCGGGGATGCAATGTGCAGCGGCAAGCGCCGCCGCCCCGCCAAGGCTATGGCCGATCAGGATTGCCGGAGCACCACGAGTCGCACGCAAGTGATCGGCTGCAGCGACCAGGTCGTCGACATTCGAGGAGAAATGCGTGTTGGCAAATTCGCCCTCGCTCATGCCGAGGCCAGTGAAATCGAAGCGCAACACGCCGATGCCGCACATCGCCAGCCGCTCGGAAATGCGCTTGGCCGCGAGGTTATCCTTGCCGCAAGTGAAGCAATGCGCGAACAATGCGAAGGCTACCGGTTTGCTAAGCGGGAGATTGATCAGGGCCGCCAGTTTATCGCCTTTGGCATTGGCAAATTCGAGCCGCTCGGTGCGCATGGCATGTCTTTCTTGATTAATCCGTCCCCGCAATATCTCTTCGTCTAACGCGGCGAACGACCCACCAGATTGCCAGGACCGCTACCGGTACAAACAGCGCGGTGGCGAGCGAAACATCCACCGGCGCACCTTTGTCGTGCGCGCCCTTGATGAGGTAGCCGAACAGCCCGACCACGTAGTAGCTGATGGCAGCGACGGAGAGGCCTTCGACCGTCGCTTGCAGCCGCAGTTGCAGCCGCGTGCGTTCGTTCATCGAGCGCAGCAGATCGCGGTTCTGCCGCTCCAACTCCACGTCAACCCGCGTGCGCAGCAGGTTGGCGGCGCGCGCCAGCTTTTCCGACAGGTTCGACTGCCGCTCCTCGGTGGTGACACAGGTGCGCATGGCCGGCGCCATGCGCCGCGCCAGGAATGACGACCAAGTCGGCAGGCCCTCGACCTTGCGCTCGCCGATGGTTTGCAGGCGTAACTGGACGATTTCGTTGTAAGCACGGCTGGCACCGAAGCGGAATAGGCTCGCGGCCGCGCCTGCTTCCAGCTCCGCGGCGAGTTCGGTCAATTCGTCGAGCAGGCGGTGATTGTCGATCAGCTTGTCGGTGCCTCGCATTTCCTCGGTCACTTCGCCAAGCCGTTTCTCAATCCGGTTGATCGAGGGCATCAGCCGCTGCGCCTCGGGCAGGCCAAGCAGCGCCAGCGTTCGATAGGTCTCCAGTTCAATGATGCGCTGGACCACGGCGCCGGCGCGCTCGGTGCCTAAGCCCCGGTCGAGCACCAGAATGCGTACGAAACCGGCGGCATCGGTCTGGAAGTCGGTAGCGAATAGCGCGCAGCCGTCGGAATTTTCCGCCACCGCCAGGCTAGCGCGATCGAATAACTTCGTGATCCCAAGTTTTTTCTTCTTCTCCGCCAACAAGTGCAAATCGAGCGCGACAAGCAGCGGCCCCGGCTGAGGCAAGCTCATCATCGGTGTTGCCAGCGATCCGGGGTCGGGAAGGAACGGGGTGGCGTCGGGCGACGGCAGTTCCCAAGTATAGGTGGTGAATTCCGAATGCTGCTCCCAACGGAGCATGGCGCCGCCGAAGGCGACGCGGTGTTGCTTGGCAGAAGGCTTCAGCGGCTCGAGCTGACGGCGGGCGCAGAAATCTGCCAAGGCCGCGCGATCACGCTTTGCGGCATCGCCGGCGGTATCGAACGCAAAATGTAAGATACGCCGGGGCGTACTGACTGGTGTAAAGGGGCGTGCGTGCACTTCCCCGAGTATCGCCGCGCGCAAAGGATGTGGGTTGAGCTTTCCGACGTCCTTTATCGTAACATCCGCCGTCATGCCCTATCGGGTCGCACGCGAGTGACCCTTTTGCAAGACAGGAAAATTGTGGCGTAGAAATTGCTTCAGTTCATTCAGGCGCATCGCGGACACAAGGAGGCAGCCATGACGCGAACCGATCTCACCGAAAAACTTCTAGATATTAAGCGCGAGAAAGGTTGGACCTGGAAATATATCTGCGAGCAGATCGGCGGTATGTCGCCGATCCTGGTCACGGGGGCGATCCTCGGGCAGCACAAGCTGACCAAGCCACAGGCCGCCGCCGCCGCCAAGCTATTCGGTCTCTCGAAGAGCGAACAAGCTCTGATCAACGAAGTGCCGATGCGTGGGACTGCCACGCCGATGCCGCCGACCGATCCGCTGCTCTATCGCTTCTATGAACTGATTCTTGTCAATGGTCCGGCGCTGAAGGTCCTGATTGAGGAGGAGTTTGGTGACGGCATCATGTCAGCAATCGACTTCGACATGGAGATCACTCGTAAGGCCGACCCAAAAGGCGACCGCGTCCAGATTGGCATGACCGGAAAATTTCTGCCGTTCAAATATTACGGCGCCACCGGCAACGCGCTGGCCTATGGATTAAAGGAAGAGTGAGCGTCAGCTTTTGCGCTTGCGCGCGCGCTTCTTTACATCGCCGCCGACGAGCACATGCGGACCGATATCTGTTACCCGTTTTGTGCCTGTGAGCGCCATAGTTACGCTGAACTCGTTCTTCAGAATGTCGATCGCCTTGCTCACGCCGGCGCGGCCGCCTGCGCCGAGGCCATAAATATAGGCGCGGCCGATCAGGCAGGCACGCGCGCCTAACGCAAGCGCGCGCATCATGTCGGCGCCAGTGCGGATGCCTCCGTCGAACAGCACCTCGGTATCGGAACTGACCGCCTGCGCAACTGCTGGCAGTGCCGAGATCGACGACGGCGCGCCATCAAGTTGCCGGCCACCGTGGTTCGACACCACAATGGCATCGGCGCCAAGCTTGACCGCAGTCTTTGCATCTTCGACGTCGAGAATGCCTTTGATGATCAGCTTGCCCGGCCAGATTTTCTTGATCCACTCAACGTCCTTCCAGTTCAAAGCTGGATCGAACTGACTGTTGGTCCACTGGGCGAGCGAAGTTACGCCTTCCATGCCTTTCACGTGGCCGGCGAGATTACCGAAGGTCTTGCTCTTGCCTCTCAGTATGCTGAAAGCCCAAGCCGGCTTGCTTACAATATCGATGACGTTGTTCAGCCGAATTTCCGGCGGCACCGTCATGCCGTTCTTGATGTCCCGGTGGCGCTGGCCAAGCACCTGCAGATCGACGGTGAGTACCAACGCGCTGCAACCGGCATTGGCGGCGCGCGCCAGAATATCCTTGGAGAAGCCGCGGTCGCGGATCACATAGAGCTGGAACCAGAACGGTCTGCCGGTCGCTTCCGCCACCTGTTCGATCGAGCAGATCGACATGGTTGATAGGATGAAGGGAATGCCCGCGTCGTTCGCCGCTTGTGCCGACAGGATCTCGCCGTCGCCATGTTGCAGGCCGCACAGCCCGATCGGCGCAAGCGCGAATGGTGCGCTCACCTTCTGTCCGATAATGGTAGTGGTAAGGCTTCGCTCCGAGACGTCAACCATTACGCGTTGACGCAATTTGATGTGCTCTAGGTCGGCGCGATTTGCACGCAGAGTCTCCTCGCTGTAGGAGCCGCTGTCGGCATAGTCGAAAAAAGCTCTTGGAACCTTGCGGCGGGCAAGCACGCGCAGGTCTTCGATGCAAGTGACGGTCTTCATGGGGACGGTTCTGAATCCGGCGGTAAATTATCGGGTAGCACAGTGCCGGCACACTGCGAAATGGCAGTTCGCCGTCCGGGTCCACCCGGTCCAACAGCGGCGAAAACGTTAATTGCACCCAGTAATGATCCCTTACAATTTTTGAAGCAATTTCGCGGCGTTGGCATTATTATTAAGTAGTGGGCAGGCTTGGCCACCTACCAAAAGCAGGCTAGTCAGGCATTTAATCTGTGGCTTAGGCGTCGGGGGTTTGTTTCATGGTTCGTCGTTATTTCGGGACCGACGGCATCCGCGGGCGGGCCAACCGAGTGATTACTCCGGAACTTGCGCTCAAAGTGGGCCAAGCTGCGGGCCTCGTCTTCAAAAACGGCGATCATCGCAATCGCGTTCTGATCGGCAAAGATACCCGTCTGTCGGGGTACATGATCGAAACCGCGCTGGTCGCTGGTTTTACGTCGGTCGGTATGGACGTGCTGCTGACAGGCCCAATTCCGACGCCGGCGGTCGGCATGCTGGCGCGTTCGATGCGTGCCGATCTCGGTGTGATGATCTCGGCCTCGCACAATCCTTTTGACGACAATGGAATCAAGCTTTTTGGGCCAGACGGCTACAAGCTCAGCAACGAGACGGAAGCCAAGATTGAAAAGCTGCTCGACTCGGATCTCAGCAACCAACTCGCCAAGAGCAACGATCTCGGCCGTGCCAAGCGCATCGACGGTGTGCAGGATCGCTACATAGAATTTGCCAAACTCACTTTGCCCAAGGCGGTGTCATTCGAAGGTTTGCGTGTGGTGATCGATTGCGCCAATGGTGCCGCCTACAGGGTGGCGCCTGGCGCACTGTGGGAAATGGGCGCCGACGTCATTTCTATTGGCGTCGATCCGGACGGCTTCAATATCAACAAGGATTGCGGTTCCACTGATCTCGCTGCCCTCTCTCGCAAGGTGCGCGAGATGCGCGCCGATATCGGTATCGCGCTCGACGGCGACGCCGACCGCGTGTTGATTGTGGACGAGCGCGGCCGCATGGTCGATGGCGACCAACTGCTCGCAGTCATTGCCCAGAGCTGGAAGGATGATGGCAGGCTTCAGCGCCCTGGCATAGTCGCCACCGTAATGTCCAATCTCGGACTTGAGCGGCACCTTGGCAGCTTGGGTCTCGAACTGGTGCGCACGCCCGTCGGTGACCGCTATGTGCTCGAGCACATGCGCGCCCACGGTTACAATATCGGCGGCGAGCCATCCGGCCACATTATTCTCTCCGATTACACAACGACCGGCGACGGGTTCATTGCTGCATTGCAAGTTCTTGCTGTGGTCAAGCGTGGCGACAAGCCGGTGTCAGAACTCTGCCACCGATTTGAGCCGCTGCCGCAGGTGCTCAAAAATGTGCGTTACCAAAAGGGCAAGCCGCTGGAAAATGCGCAGGTGCGTTCGGCTATCGCGAGCGCCGAGCGTAAACTCGGCCGTGGTGGTCGTCTGATCGTGCGACCTTCGGGCACCGAGCCGGTCATCCGTGTGATGGGCGAGGGCGACGACAGGACGTTGGTCGAATCAGTAGTGAATGATGTGGTCGAGGCGTTGAGCGAAGTCGCCGCCTGATACCCGGCCGCGCCCGTGCTTTTCCGGTCGTAAATTTTTTACTGTAAACAATTTCTTAAATCGCGAATTTTGGTCTGCGCATTTGTGTGTGCGTCCCAGGCATTTCTCGCTCGCCGATCAAATTGTTTAATCAGCGTGGTTAATAATTAAGGTTAAGCGGCAATTAACGATTTGCTGCCATCGTTCCTATCAAAGCGCTGGCCGGTGCGGCCAGCCTCTGTGGTGGGGACTGCGGTCATGAGTTGGTTGAAACTGCACTTTATTGCGGCTTGCTCGGTATTGGCGGCGGTGTCCGCAGATCGCGCGCTGGCAGCGGATTGGCCTCTGCGTGGTTCATTGGAGCCGAGCTACGTCCGGTGGGATGGCTGGCAATTCGGCCTCCTCTCCGGGTACAGCAACATGACGATTCCGTCGAATACGACCAACGGCCCGGTGTTCGGCGGATTCCTCGGCTACAATGTGCAATGGGATCAACTCGTTGTCGGCTTTGATCTCGGCTACAAGTACCCATCGGTTCTCGATTCATCCACAGCGCTGTCGACATTTAAGCTCGTCGACTATGCGACGCTGCGCGGGCGCGCCGGATATGCCTTCGGCCAATTCCTGCCCTATGCCGTGCTGGGCATCGCCGCCGGACGTTTCAATTATGCCGACCTGGTCTCGGGCACGTTCACCGGCAAAGACAACGCCTTCAATGCCGGTTTCGTCGCTGGCCTCGGCGTGGATTGGGCAGTCACGCCCAGCATTTTTCTGCGCGCCGAATGGGAATATATCGGCTTTGCAACGATCAATGGCATCACCCCGCATACCAATACCGGTCTAGTTGGCGGGGGTGTGCGCTTCTAGGCGCTCTTCTTTACCGCCCACCGGCTTTACTGCCCAATTTGCAAACATTGACCGCGGCGGCCAAGTCGCCTATCTCCGCCAGTGGGACACCCCTCCCCAACGAGGGGCGCCTATCTGGAAGGATAGATACATGACGGCGATGAAGCCCGGCGTGCGGCCGGCAATCCCGCACTTCTCATCCGGCCCCTGCGCCAAACGCCCTGGCTGGAGTCTGCAAAATCTCACCGATGCGGTTCTCGGGCGCTCGCACCGATCGAAGATCGGCAAGGCGAAGCTCAAGCGCGCCATCGACCTCACTCGCGAAGTTTTGGAAGTGCCCGCCGATTACCGGATCGGCATCGTACCTGCCTCTGATACTGGCGCGGTTGAGATGGCGCTGTGGTCGCTATTGGGCGCGCGCCCGGTAACGATGCTTGCATGGGAGTCTTTCGGCGAGGGTTGGGTTACCGACGTCGAAAAGCAGCTCAAGCTCAAGGATCTCACCGTCATCAAGGCGCCCTATGGCGAGTTGCCGGATCTCGGCAAAATCGATTTCTCCAGTGATGTGATCTTCACCTGGAACGGCACAACGTCCGGCGTGCGTGTGCCGAACGGTGATTGGATTGCCGCGAGCCGGAAAGGCCTCACCATCTGCGACGCCACCTCGGCGGCTTTCGCGCAGAAACTCGACTGGCCGAAGCTCGATGTCGTCACTTTCTCCTGGCAGAAAGCGCTTGGGGGCGAGGGCGCGCATGGCATGCTCATTCTTTCCCCGCGTGCGGTGGAGCGCCTCGAAACATATAAGCCGGTTTGGCCGCTGCCGAAAATCTTCCGTCTGACAAAAGGTGGAAAGCTCAACGAAGGAATTTTTGCCGGCGAGACTATCAACACTCCGTCGATGCTGTGCGTTGAGGACTACCTCGACGCGCTGCAATGGGCGAAATCGGTCGGCGGCCTGTCCGCAACCGTCGCGCGCTCCGACGCCAATGCTAAGGAATTGTCTGACTGGGTCGCTGCTACGCCCTGGGTCGACCATCTCGCCAAGAAGACGAACGAACGCTCCAATACTTCGGTCTGCCTGAAGGTCGTTGATCCAGCGGTGACGAGGCTTTCCGGCGACGATCAGGCCGCGTTTGCCAAGATTTTGGCTGGCCTGCTCGAAAAAGAAGGCGTGGCCTACGACATTGCTTATTACCGGGACGCACCGCCTGGTCTGCGCATTTGGTGTGGGGCGACGGTGGAACGTCGCGACATCGAAGCACTGACGCCATGGCTCGACTGGGCCTTCGCCGAGGCCAAGGCCGCGCTGCCCAAGGCGGCCTGACGCGGCTGCTGTCTTTCCGTCACGGAAAGTCGTGAACCCATCCGATCTTTGAGAAAGTTATCGCCATGCCCAAGGTTCTTATTTCCGACGCATTGTCTCCGGCCGCCGTGCAGATCTTCAAGGATCGTGGCATCGAGGTGGATTTCCAACCAGCGCTCGGCAAGGACAAGGAAAAACTCGCTGCTGCCGTCGGCAACTATGACGGTCTTGCCATCCGCTCGGCCACCAAGGTGACCGGGAAGGTTCTGGAATGGGCCAAAAACCTGAAAGTAATCGGCCGTGCCGGCATCGGCGTAGACAATGTCGACATCCCGGCGGCAACCGCACGCGGCATTATCGTGATGAATACGCCATTCGGTAATTCGATCACCACCGCCGAGCACGCGATTTCGCTCATGCTCGCGCTGGCGCGACAAATTCCGGAAGCTGACGCTTCTACTCGCGCCGGCAAATGGGAAAAGAACAAATTCATGGGCGTAGAAATATTCGGCAAAACA
>DASWAK010000420.1:0-1519 GCA_036391175.1 Pseudolabrys sp. | reverse complement strand
GCGCCATGGGCGAGGTGGTGAGCGGTAGGGCGTGACGATCGGGGCGCCCGGTTCCGAGCATTGGAGGTCCACAACCTGGAGACCTCCAATAACCGCGGTTTCGGGACGAAAAGAGCCGGGCAGTTGGCTGTGACGGTGATGGTCGATTTTGGCGATTGGGGCTGGGCGGCGTTGTCAGCGGCTCTCACGGGTCAGGCTGGTGCGGCCTGGGCAGTGAGCCAAACCATTCGCTGCATGTTGTAGAGGAGGTTGGCGAGGCCGATCTTGGTCCTCGCACGGGCGATGCCGATGGTGCGGATGAACAGGCCCATCGCCCCCTTCTGACGGGCGAAGACGTGCTCGACCGCCGAGCGCACCGCCGATTTGCGGGCATTGGCTCGCGCGATGCGGCGCGGCATCGGCTTGCCCTTGGGCTTCTTGCGGTGGATTTGCGAGCGCAGGAGACGGTCGGCAAGGAACTTCTCGTTGGCCTGTGAGCGATAGGCGGTATCGGCCCAGACGTCGCTGGCGGTGTTGTTTCGGTCGATCAATTCGGGCAACAACGCCCCGTCGTGGCGGGCCGCGTCAGTAACCCTCCAGCTGCGGATTAGACGATGCCGGCGGTCGATGCCGACGTGGTTCTTGTAGCCGAACGCTGGGATCGCGAGATCGACACGGGGTGCACCATCTTCGCTCGGCTTGGCCTTGGTGTATTTGACCGTCCAGCGCGCGTCGCGATCCTTCTGGCGCAGCTTGGCGGGCTTGTTTGCCCATTCCGGCGGGATGCGGCCTTCCTTGATGTCGCGCTTCTCGCCATCGGTATTGCGCTGTTTGGGCGCAGCGACAATCGAGGCGTCGATGATCTGCCCGCTCATCGCCAGAAACCCGGCCGCTGCCAGCGCCGCCTCGAAGCGCTCGAACAGAACCTCGATCGCCGGCTTGCTCGCGATCTGGGCCCGGGTCAACGCCTCGCGGAAGGTCCAAATCGTGTTGGCGTCCGGCACCGTGTCGGCAAGCTCAAGCCTGAGGAAGCGCATGAACGACAGCCGGTCCCGGATCAGATATTCGGTACGCTCGTCCGATAGATTGTGGCTGGCCTGCAGCACCAGCGTCTTGAACATCAGCACGTGATCGAACGGCGGCCGGCCGCCTTTGGCACGGTCCGAGCGCGGTACCGCCCGCTCCAGATCCGCTCGGAACAACTCGAAATCGACCACCGCGCTCAGCCGCTCCAGGCTGTCGCCCTTGGCCGACAGTTGCTTCAGCCGCTCGTCAACGTCGAAAAAGCTTGGCTGTCCCGCCATTGCTGATCCCCCGCATCCCCCAACGACACGGAATCAGCGATCAGCCCGAAAGGCCAGCGGTTTTTGGAGGCGCCCAGCTTGTTGAAGAATACGCGCGGCTGAGCGACGAGGCTTTGATCGAGCTAGTCCGCTCCGGCGAACTGACTGAGGCGGCCCAGCAGCTGGCGGCGGCGCAGCTGAGTGCGCGCGGACTGGAGATCAGCCGGTCATCGCCGATGCTCGACGCACCGCCGGCG
>DASWAK010000419.1:0-10927 GCA_036391175.1 Pseudolabrys sp. | reverse complement strand
ACGCCGAGCGGATTGGTCTTGGTCGGCACCGGATTGCTCTCGACCTCCATGTCGCAGAAGTCGTGCGCGCGCGGCATTGCGTAGTCCATGAACGAAGCGGTGACGAGCTGTCCGGCGCCGTCGAAATGGATGTCCTCCATCAGCGCCTGTCCGGCGCCTTGGGCAATGCCGCCGTGGACTTGCCCGTGCAGCAAGAGGGGGTTAAGCACAGTGCCGAAATCGTCCACCACACTGTAGCGGGTGATGTCGACCTTGCCGGTCTCACGGTCGATTTCGAGCTCGCAGATGTGGCAGCCATTCGGGTAGTTGTTGACTGGCGCGTTGTAGACGGCAGTTGCAAACAACCCCGGCTCCATGCCTTTCGGCAGGTTGGCGAGATCCAGCGCGGCGACAGCGATTTCCTTGACCGATAGCGTGCGGTTGGTCTTGTGGGTGGAGAAGACGCCCTCGTCGAATTTCAGGTCGCTTTCTTCAACCTTGAGCATGTGCGCCGCAATTGCCTGCGCCTTGGTCACGACCTTTTCGGTTGCGAGATGAAATGCGGAACCGGCGAGTGTGGCCGAGCGCGAGCCGCCGGTTCCCTCGCCATAGAAAACCTGGTCGGTATCGCCCTGGATATATTGTGCATCGTTCGGATCGAGTCCGAGCCGGTCGCAGACCAATTGTTTGAACACAGTTTCATGGCCTTGGCCTTGCGAATTCGAGCCGGAGAACAGGATCACCGAACCCGAGCGGTCAAAGCGGACCTCCGCACCTTCCATACTTGGCGCACCTGCGCGCTCGATGGTGTTGGATAGACCAAAACCCAACAGTTTACCGCGCCTGCGTGCTTCAGCTTTGCGTGTCTTGAGCTCTTTGCGGTCTGCGAGTTCGAGCGCGAGATCCATGTTCTTCTCGAATTCGCCGCTATCGTAAGTGAATGTGAGTCCGGTCTTGAACGGCATGGCGGCCGGCGGCACGTAGTTGCGCCTCCGCAATTCGGCCGGATCCATGTTCATCTCGGCGGCGGCAAGATCAACCATACGTTCGATGATATAGGCCGCCTCGGGACGACCATTGCCACGATAGGGCCGCATCGGATTGGTATTGGAAAACACCGCGGTGATATCAACGTGAATCGCCGGAGTGCGATAAACGCCGGCAAGCGTGCCGGCGTTGAATACGAAGGCCGGCATCGCGTGCTGGAGATAGGCGCCGATGGCGGCAAAGGTCTTCACCCGCAGTGCGAGGAAGTGGCCGTTATCATCGAGCGCAAGTTCGGCTTCGGTGACATTGTCGCGCGCCTGCGCATCGCTCAGGAAAGCTTCCGTGCGGGTGCTGATCCACTTCACTGGCCGGCCGATGAGCTTGGAAGCAAGCAGCACCAGTGGTGTTTCGTTAAAGATCGGCGATTTCATGCCAAAGCTGCCGCCGGTGTCGCCGGTAACGATGCGTATTTTGCTTTCGGGTACCTTCAGCACCTTGGCGAGTTCGGTGCGAGTCGGATGCGGACGCTGCATCGGTGTGTAGACGGTGTAGCGGCCGTCTGTAGCGTTGTAGTCGCCAACCGCGCCGCGCGGCTCCATGGTGGCGGCTGTCACACGGTTGATGACGAAGCGGTGCTTCACAATGCGGGTTGCGCGCGCAAAGGCGGCATCAGTCGCGGCCTTGTCACCAATTAGTTCAACAAAGCAGATATTGTCCGGACAGTCCTCCCACACCCGCGGTGCGTCGGGCCTGGGCGCTTCGGCGGTGGATGTGACTGAGGGTAGCTCTTCGTAGTCGACCGCAATCATTTCGGCGGCGTCGAAGGCCTGCGCGGCCGTCTCGGCTACGACAAAGGCAATATAATCACCAACCCAACGTACGCGATCTTCCGCAAGGATCGGGTAACGCGGCTTGTACATCGGCGTGCCATCGCGACGCTTGAGTCCGCCGGGCACAGGCAAGTCGCCATAACCTGCGGCCTTCACGTCGGCCGCGGTGAGGATGGCCAGCACGCCGGGCGCCGTCTTGGCGGCAGTAACGTCGATCGATCTAATTTTCGCGTGCGCGTGCGGCGAGCGCAGCACTACTCCGTGTGCCATGCCAGGCAACTTGATGTCATCCACATAGCGGCCACCGCCACGGATAAGCCGTGGATCTTCGAAACGCGACACACCTTGTCCGACGGCGAATTCACCCATGGGGGATGCAAAACCTGTTGAATTCATTTGCCACCGGGCCGGTGGCCGGGAGGGAAGAGTGCCCTTGTCGTGTCAACCTGCTTTAAGCTTTTCCGCCACCCGCGGGGCGAAATAAGTCAACACACCGTCGCAGCCTGCGCGCTTGAACGCGATGAGGCTTTCGATCATGGCGCGCTCGCCTTCCAGCCAGCCGTTCTGCGCTGCCGCCATGATCATCGCGTATTCGCCCGATACCTGATAGGCGAAGGTCGGCATGCCGAATGCGTCTTTCACGCGCTGGACGATGTCGAGATAGGGCAAGCCGGGCTTGACCATGATCATGTCGGCGCCTTCCTCGATATCGAGCGCGACTTCGCGCAACGCCTCGTTCGAATTGCCCGGGTCCATCTGGTAGGTGCGCTTGTCGCCGGTCAGCGTCTTGGCCGAGCCGACCGCATCGCGGAACGGACCGTAGAAAGCGGAAGCGTATTTCGCGGCATATGACATGATCGATACGTCGGTGAAATTGGCCGCATCGAGCGCCTTGCGGATCACGCCGACGCGCCCGTCCATCATGTCGGACGGCGCGATGATGTCGCAGCCGGCTTCCGCCTGCACCAGCGCCTGCTTAGTGAGCACCGCGACGGTCTCGTCGTTGAGGACGACGCCGTTGCGGATGAGGCCGTCGTGGCCGTGGCTAGTGAAGGGATCGAGCGCCACGTCGCACAGGATACCGATTTCCGGTACTTCCTTCTTGATGGCGCGGATGGCCTGACAAACGAGGTTGTCCGGATTGAGTGCTTCGCTTCCTGTTTCGTCGCGCAGTTTCGGATCGGTGTAAGGGAAAAGCGCTATGCATGGAATGGTCAGATCGGCGGCACGTTCGGCCTCCCGCACTGCCTGATCGACCGACAGCCGCTCTACCCCCGGCATAGAGGGGACGGGCGTGCGGGCGTTATCGCCATCCATCACGAACAACGGCCAGATCAGATCGTCGGTGGTGAGGACGTGCTCACGCACCATGCGCCGTGCCCATTCGGCGCGCCGGTTGCGGCGCATGCGCACGGCCAGGTCGAGCCGCTCGCTCTGAGCTGCCGGCTCCCTTTCCCTCGGGGCAAAACGAGTGCGGCTTTCGATTGGGCGACCGAATTTGATTGCCATCAGGATCTCCAGAAGGGTCTTTTTAGCCGGTCCCAACGGGACAGGCTACCGGCAGATAGCGGCGTAGTTGACGGGCGTTTTGCGCCCACTTATCGGTCAAATGATGGATTTTGACCTCACCGAAGAGCAGCGGGCTTTCCAGGCGACTGCTCGACAATTCGCGCACGATGAAATGATGCCGTATGCGCGCGACTGGGACGAAGATGAGATCTTTCCGGTCGAAAGCATGCGCAAGGCGGCTGCACTAGGCTTCGGCGGCATTTACGTGAAGGAAGATGTTGGCGGCTCGGCGCTTAGCCGCCTTGATGCTGTGTTGATCTTCGAGGAGCTGGCACAGGGTTGCACATCGACCGCCGCCTATATCTCGATTCACAATATGGCCGCTTGGATGATCGATGCCTACGGTACAGCGGATGTGCGCAAGCGATTTTTGCCGAAGCTCTGCACCATGCAGCATTTTGCAAGCTACTGCTTGACAGAACCGGGCGCTGGCTCGGATGCGGCGAGCCTGGCTACCCGCGCGCGGCGCGATGGCGAGCACTATGTTCTCGATGGCACCAAAGCATTCATTTCCGGTGGTGGCGTCTCCGACATCTATGTCGTGATGGCGCGTACAGGCGAGTCGGGCCCGCGCGGCATATCGTGCATCGTGGTGGAAAAGGGCACGGCTGGCCTGTCGTTTGGCGTGCAGGAAAAGAAGCTTGGCTGGAAAACCCAGCCGACGGCCATGGTCATGTTCGAGAATTGCCGCGTGCCCGTTGCAAACCGGATCGGCGTTGAAGGGCAAGGCTTCAAAATTGCAATGGCGGGTCTAGACGGCGGCCGTGTGAACATCGGCGCCTGCTCAATCGGCGGCGCGCAATTCTGTCTCGACCGCACCATCCGCTACATGAAAGAGCGCAAGCAGTTCGGATCGCGCCTTGCCGATTTCCAGGCGCTGCAATTCCGCATCGCAGATTATGTGACCGATCTCGAAGCTGCGCGCCTCATGCTGCATCGTGCCGCTGTTGCAGTGGGGCAAAGTGAGCCGACGGCGACCCGCATTGCCGCGCAAGCGAAGCGGCTTGCTACCGACACGGGTTTCGAAGTGGTCAATGGCTGCCTCCAGTTGCATGGCGGTTACGGTTATCTGCGAGACCACCCGATTGAGCGCGTCTTGCGCGATGTACGCGTGCATCAAATACTGGAAGGCACCAATGAGATTATGCGCATGATTATCAGTCGCGCTATGCTGAGCAATTAGAAGATCCAGGAGGGCGCTATGGAACAGCTTCCGAGACTTTATCTCTCGCGCGGGGAGATGATGAAACGCATCGCTCGCTTCAAGGACCTCAAAGGTTCCGATGGCGGCTTGCCGGACAGCAAGATGCCAGGCTGCGAGCGCACGCTGTTCAATGTGATCGGTTTTCAGCCGCCGAAAGGCTCAGGCGGGGCGGTAACGTCTCCGGTGGGCGACCACGCGGCGCAGCTCGCTGCTATCAAGATTAGCGAGGGATTTAATCTCGGCTACTGCAAGGCCAAACCGGGTCATGGCCCCGAAATGCACAATCATGACACCAATGAGACCTTCATTCCGATGACAGGGACCTGGCGCGCAAGTTGGGAAAACGAGAAAGGCGAGGTTGAATATGTAGATCTCGACCCGCTCGATGTTGTGTCGTTTCCACCCGGCATGATCCGCCGCTTCGAGAATGTCACGAAGGGCGATCCGAATGCGGAATCGATCCTGATGTTTGTGATCGGCGGTGATGGTCCACGCGCCGAATTCACCGATCAGGCCATGAAACGGTTGGAAGACGCCGGCGTTTGGCCGCCGCACTGACTCGGACGAAACCGGCTGCGATGACGGATGACATCCTTTTCGAACGTCGGGGTGCCGCCGGCATCGTCACGCTGAACCGGCCGAAGGCACTCAATGCCGTTACGCACGGCATGGTGCGGGCCTTGCGCGCGCAGCTTGACCACTGGGCCGATGATACCGCTGTCACGCGCGTGGTGATCACCGCTGCAGGGGAACGCGCTTTTTCGGCCGGCGGCGATATCCGGGCGCTCACCGATCTTGGTAAGGCTGGCAGGTACGATGAAGCGCTGCAATTCTGGCGCGACGAATATCCGCTGAATGCGGCGATCAAAAACTACAGGAAACCTTACGTCGCATTGATAGATGGCATTGCGATGGGCGGCGGAGTAGGCGTGTCGGTGCACGGTTCGCATCGCGTGGTTGGCGACTGTTTCTCATTTGCCATGCCGGAAGTTGGCATTGGCTTTTTTCCGGATGTCGGGGCCACCTGGTTCTTGCCGCGCATGCCGGGCGAGCTCGGTACTTATTGTGCGTTGGCCGGTGAACGCTTCGGAATTGCGGACGCTATTGGGGGCGGCATCGCAACCCATCGCGTTCCGTCTGCACGGTTCGATTCGCTGCTAGATGGGTTAATCGGCACGGTCTCGATCGATGCGGTAATCGCTGCCTTCAGTGAGTCTGCTGGGGAGGGGCCGATCATGCAACGCAAGGCCGCGATTGACCGCCTGTTCGTCGGCGATCGAGTTGAAGGCATTATCGATGCGCTCGACCGCGAGGCGTCCTTAGGGGGCGCCGATTCCGAATGGGCGAAAACAACCGCCGCTACGATGCGAACGAAATCTCCGCTCAGTCTAAAGCTGGCTTTGGCGCAGGTGCGGCGCGGGAAGGATTGGGATTTCAAGTCGTGCATGCGTGCCGAATTCCGCATAGTGTCGCGCATCATCCACGGGCATGATTTCTATGAGGGTGTGCGCGCCGTGATTGTCGACAAAGACAACAAGCCGCGGTGGCAACCAGCCACGCTCGCTGAGGTGAACGAGGGCGAGGTCGAGCGCCATTTCGCTCCGCTCGGCGACGCCGAATTGGTGCTGTAGTGATCAGGCCGACCACACCCGATGACGTGCGAACGCTCGAGCCGGTGCTCGAGCACGAGGGTGACCGCTCGATCGGCCGCTGGACGCGGCGCCTGGTGATGTTTTTGCGAGTCATGGCAGCGATATCGATGTTTAAGGGTCTCTATCACTGGGCCCAAGTGTGTGGCATCGGCTTCGGGCCAACACAGCCGTTCGAAAACCAATCGATCGCGTGGCAGACGGCGACGGTGTTCTTTGCCGTGATCGATCTGGTCGCGGCTGTGGGTCTCTGGCTCGCCGCCGCATGGGGCGCGGTGATCTGGCTGACGGCGGTTGCTTCTATGCTGGCTGTGGAAATATTTTTTCCGCAAGTGTTTGGAGGCGGCTGGTTGACTGGTCTTCTGGAAGGCGGATTGCTTGCGCTTTATCTTTGGCTGGCATTGAAATCGGCGCAAGAACATCCGCAGTAACACCGAAATCGGGGAGGACGCTATGGCGCGCATCGGATTTATCGGCCTCGGCAATATGGGACTACCGATGGCGCAAAATCTGCTCAAGGCCGGCCATCAAGTTGAAGGCGTCGACGTCAATCCGGCTTCCATCGAAAAGCTGAAGGCTGCGGGCGGGGCGAGTGTCGAGACGGCAAAAAGCGCGGCGGGGCGAGCCGACGCTGTCATCACAATGCTGCCGTCCGGCAAGGAAGTGCGCGAGGTATATCTCGGCTCCTCCGGCATCATCGCGAACGCCAACTTGGGTACACTGCTGATCGATTGCTCGACAATCGATGTTGAAACAGCGCGCGCGGTTGCAGCTGAAGCAGAGAAGAAAGGACTGCTGATGCTCGACGCGCCCGTATCGGGCGGCGTCGGTGGCGCTACTGCCGCGACACTTACCTTTATGGTCGGTGGAAGCGCGCAGGCTTTCACGCGCGCGGAATCAATATTGCAAAAGATGGGTAAGACAATCGTGCACGCCGGCGGCGCAGGCAACGGCCAGGCGGCCAAAATCTGCAACAACATGATCCTCGGGGTGTCGATGATTGCCGTCAGCGAAGCCTTTGTGCTCGCCGAGAAACTCGGGCTCGATCACCAAAAGTTGTTCGACATTTCCTCAAAGTCATCAGGTCAGTGCTGGTCGCTGACCAGCTATTGTCCCGTACCGGGACCGGTGCCGACATCGCCGGCTAACCGCGACTATCAGGCCGGGTTCACCGCAGCGATGATGCTGAAGGACTTGAAGTTGTCGCAGGACGCCGCAAAGTCTACCGGAACCAAGACGGAACTCGGCGCTGACGCAGCACGAATTTATTCGAAATATGTGGCGAGCGGAGAGGCGTCTCGCGATTTCTCCGGGATCATACGTTTCATCCGCGATTAACGAGGGTTTGTAGAGTGAACGAAGGCTTGCGCGGGTTTATATAATTGTATGATCAAGAGGGCATTCACCTTTGCAAATAAACCTAATCTTTATGGTGTTATTTAAGCTGATTTTAGACCGCGCCTCTTAGGGTGCGTCATCCGGAGCGGGGAAAACAGGGCCTTGCAACCGGGGACGTACAAGTAAAACGCAAGGGGCGTTGAACATGAAAGCCGTCGCGAAGACGGTCGAGCCCGCCGAACGCGAGGCGCAGCTCGATCACATTCGGCCACAGTATTTGGAGGCCTTGACGCTAGTCGAACGGCTGCATCGGCGGTTGCTCGACGTCATCAAGGACGAATTCGATCGGCGCGGCCGCTCCGATATCAACTCGGTGCAGGCTTTGCTGCTCTACAATATTGGGGATAAGGAACTGACGGCCGGGGAGCTGCGCACACGCGGCTACTATCTCGGCTCCAACGTTTCATACAACCTCAAAAAGCTTGTTGAGATGGCCTTCCTCGATCATCAGCGTTCACGCGTCGACCGGCGCTCGGTTCGCATCAAACTTACGGACAAGGGCCGCGAGGTGCGTGACATCATCGAGGGGCTGTATCAGAAGCACGTACGCACGGTTGAGCAGGTTGGCGGCATCAATGCCGACGAATTCTCCACGCTCAACAAATCGCTGCACCGGCTCGAGCGGTTCTGGACCGACCAAATCCTTTACCGGCTCTAATTGGGACTGCGGATGGATTAACTTGCCCCGGCCCCTCCCGGCCGGGGTTTCTCTTATTGGCTCCGCGAGCGGCCGTACATAGGGCCCCTAGATATTGCGCCCGTATGTGGTCCACAGCCCAATGCTTGGCGGGTAACGGCCGATATGCTATTGGCGGACGCAATCCCGGACCCTGCCTATTGATCGGCGCCGATCGCTCCCGGCGCCAGGAGATCGTGATGTCGGCAACGTCGAGCCCCAAACCCGCAAGCGAAGTGGATGTACTGTTCTCGACCAGCTTGGGTGAGGTCGACCCCGAGATTGCCGATGTGGTCAACCGCGAATTGGGCCGGCAGCGCGACGAGATAGAACTCATCGCCTCAGAGAACATGGTCTCGCGCGCGGTACTGGAGGCGCAAGGCTCGGTCCTCACAAATAAATACGCCGAAGGACTTCCAGGCAAACGCTACTACGGCGGTTGCCAGTTCGTGGACATTGCCGAGCGGCTTGCGATCGAGCGCGTCACGAAACTATTCGGTTGCAAGTTCGCTAACGTGCAGCCGCACTCCGGTGCGTCGGCGAACGCGGAAGTGTTTTTCGCCTTGTTGCAGCCAGGCGATACCTTCATGGGACTGAACCTGGCTGCCGGCGGTCATCTCACGCACGGCTCGCCGGTCAACATGTCAGGCAAGTGGTTTAAGCCGGTGCCGTATGGCGTGCGCCAAGACGACCACCGCATCGATATGGAGCAAGTTGCGCGACTCGCGCGTGAACACAAGCCGAAATTGATCATCGCTGGCGGCTCGGCGTATCCGCGCATCATCGACTTCCGTGCCTTCCGCGAAATCTGCAACAGCGTCGGCGCGTTATTCATGGTGGACATGGCGCATTTCGCTGGCCTCGTAGCGGCGGGAGTACATCCTTCGCCATTCCCGCATGCGCATGTAGTGACGACGACAACGCACAAGACGCTACGCGGTCCGCGCGGCGGCGTGATCCTGTCCGACGATCAAGAAATCGCCAAGAAGCTCAACTCGGCAGTGTTTCCTGGCATGCAGGGCGGCCCGTTGATGCATGTGATCGCCGCCAAAGCGGTTGCTTTCGGCGAAGCACTGCGGCCGAATTTCCGTGCCTATGCGCGCAACGTAGTAGAGAATGCCAAGGCTCTGGCCGAGACGTTAAAGTCGTACGGTCTCGACATTGTTTCGGGCGGCACCGACACGCATCTGATGCTGGTGGACCTGCGACCGAAGCGGCTTACCGGCAAGGTCGCGGAAACGGCCTTGGGCCGCGCGCATATTACCTGCAACAAGAACGGCATCCCGTTCGATCCGGAAAAGCCGACGATAACCTCCGGCATCAGACTTGGTACGCCGGCATGCACCACCCGCGGCTTTGGGATCGCCGAATTTCGTCAGGTCGGCGAGATGATCGTCGAAATCCTCGACGTGCTGTCACAGAAACGCGTGGAGGAGGACTCCCTGGTGGAAGCCGCAGTGCGCGAAAAAGCGAAAGCATTGATTGCACGATTTCCTATTTATCAAGAGTGAGGATTGGGGGCGTTATGCGTTGCCCTAGCTGTGGAAGCCTCGATACGCAGGTGAAGGATTCGCGGCCCACCGAAGATTCGGCGGTGATCCGTCGCCGTCGCGTCTGTCTCACCTGCAATTTCCGCTTCACGACCTTCGAGCGCGTACAACTGCGCGAATTGACGGTTATTAAGCGCAATAGCCGCCGCGTGCCGTTTGACCGCGATAAATTAGTGCGTTCGGTACAAATCGCTTTGCGCAAGCGTCCGGTTGATCCCGAACGCATCGAGCAGATGGTTTCCAAGATCGTGCGTGAACTGGAAAGTCAGGGGGAGAGCGAGATTTCGTCGGAAGCGATCGGCGAGATTGTGATGGAGCATCTGCGCGAGCTCGACGACGTCGCCTATGTGCGCTTTGCTTCCGTCTATCGCAATTTCCGTGAGGCCAAGGATTTCCGCGCCGCGCTTGATGAGTTGTCGGGCGAGGATGACGGCCGGCCTGCGGCCGACGCACGCAAATGAGCGAGCAAACTGCGCCTGCTTCTGAAATGGTCTCGGACGACGAGCGCTTCATGCGGCTCGCGTTGGCGCTCGGGCGTCGCAATCTCGGCCACACTTGGCCTAATCCGGCGGTCGGCGCGGTGATCGTTAAAGACGGAATCATTCTTGCGCGCGGCTGGACGCAACAAGGAGGGCGTCCGCATGCCGAAGTCGAGGCATTGCGCCGCGCCAAAAAGACGGCGGAGGGTGCCACAATGTATGTGACGCTCGAGCCATGCTCGCATCAGGGCAAGACGCCGCCCTGCGCCGACGCCATCGTGCGCGCCGGCATCGCGCGCGTGGTCTCGGCGCTGGAGGATCCCAACCCGGAAGTGTCGGGGCAGGGCCACGAGCGGCTGCGCGCCAAGGGTGTCGCCGTGGATATTGGCCTCGGGGCGGAAGAAGCGCGACGCACGCATGCCGGCCACATCATGCGCATTGCTCAAGGGCGGCCGAATGTAATGCTCAAGCTTGCAATTTCCGCCGACGGCAAGGCGGGGCGGGTCGGGCGCAAACAGGCTATGATCACCGGCGAACCGGCGCGCGACCGCGTGTTTCAAATGCGTGCGGCGAGCGATGCCATTCTGGTCGGTATCGGCACGGTGT
>DASWAK010000418.1:0-7832 GCA_036391175.1 Pseudolabrys sp. | reverse complement strand
AGCGGCACCGCGACCACCGGACATGAATGGGACGGCTTGCGCGAGCTAAATACGCCGCTGCCGCGCTGGTGGCTGTGGCTATTCTACATTACCATCGTCTGGTCGATCGGCTACTGGATCGTCTATCCGGCCTGGCCGCTGCTGACCAACTCCACGCAAGGCGTTTTCGGCTGGCATACACGCAGCGCGGTAGTCGATGATCTCGACGAGCTCAAGCGCCAGCGCGGTCCGATGATGGACAAGCTTGCCACCGCCTCGGTTGCGGAAATCGTGAACGATCCGCAATTGCTCGACTTTGCGCGTGCACAAGGGCGCGTGGCTTTCGCCGATAATTGCGCGCCCTGTCATGGCGCGGGCGGCGGCGGTACCAAGGGCTATCCCAACCTCAACGACGATGACTGGCTGTGGGGCGGCAAGCTCGCCGCCATCGAGCAGACCATCCGTCACGGCGCTCGCTCGGGCGACAAAGAGGACCACGAAGGCAATATGCCGGCGTTCGGCCGGGATAATATATTGAAAGCCAATGAGATTTCGGCCGCCGCCGATTTCGTTCGCTCGTTGTCGGGCCTTTCGACCGAACCGGGCGCCGACCTTGCGCTCGGCAAGAAAGTCTTCGCCGACAATTGCGCCGTCTGCCACGGGGCGGAAGGCAAAGGCAATCGCGAGCTCGGGGCCCCGAATTTGACCGACAAGATCTGGCTCTACGGGCCGGACAAGGTAACCATCATGCAAGGCATCCAGAACGGGCGCGGCGGTGTGATGCCGGCCTGGAACGGCCGCCTCAGCGAGTCCATCATCAAGGCGCTGACTGTTTACGTCTACAGTTTTGGCGGCGGAGAAAAATGACCGCGCAAGTGCGCACCATGTCTCTTGATCGGCCGGCGCCTGGTGCGCCGGTTCTTGCGCATTTGATGGCCGAGGCAGAAATCGGCGAAGTGCCGCCAAATGACGACATTCCACTCTATGCGCCGCGGCGAGAAATCTATCCGCAAAGCGTGCACGGCAGATTCCGCAACATCAAATGGGCGGTGCTCGTCGTTACGCTCGCGATCTACTATCTGCTACCGTTCGTGCGCTGGGATCGCGGTCCCAATGCGCCCTCCCAGGCAGTGCTGATCGATTTCCCCAACCGGCGCTTCTATTTCTTCTTTATCGAGATCTGGCCGCAGGAGATCTACTACCTCACCGGCCTGCTTATTCTCGCCGCGATAGTCCTGTTTCTGATGAATGCGGTCGCCGGCCGCATCTGGTGCGGTTACCTCTGTCCGCAGACAGTGTGGACCGATCTGTTCTTCGCCATCGAACGCCTGGTTGAGGGTGACCGGCGCGAGCACATGCAACGCGATGTGCGCAAATGGACGGTCGAAACTTATGCGCGCAAGGGCCTGAAACATTTTTTCTGGCTGATGGTGGCGTGGTGGACTGGCGGCGCCTGGGTCCTTTATTTCGCTGACGCGCCGACGCTGGTGAAAGAGCTCGCTATCGGCCAAGCACCATTCGTCGCTTATGCCTGGATCGGTATCCTTACGATCACTACCTATTCGCTCGCCGGTCACATGCGCGAGCAGGTTTGTCTTTATATGTGCCCGTGGCCGCGCATCCAGGCCGCGCTCACCGACGAATTCGCGCTCAACGTCACCTATCGCTACGACCGCGGCGAGCCACGCTGCTCGGTGAAGAAAGCCGAGCAATTGCGTACCCAAGGGCAGCCCGCTGGCGACTGCGTTGACTGTTTGCAATGCGTCCATGTTTGCCCGACCGGGGTCGATATCCGCGGCGGCGCCAATCTTGGCTGCATCCAGTGCGGACTGTGCATCGACGCCTGCGACAACGTCATGATCAAGCTCGGCCGTGCCACCGGGTTGATCGCCTACGACACCGACCTCAACATCAAGCAGCGGTTGGAAGGCAAGCAGGCCTTTTACAAGCTCGTCCGCATGCGCACCGTACTCTATGCCGCGGTGATCGCCATCGTCGGCGGCTTGATGATCTACACATTGGCGACACGCGATTCCGAAGGCATCAGCGTCATCCACGACCGCAACCCGATGTATGTGCGGCTATCTGACGGTGCTCTGCGCAACGGCTACACCATCCGCATCGTCAACAAGCAGCTCAAGTATCGCGACTTCATCGTCAGCGTTGAGGGCCTGCCTTCGACGCTAGTGGATTTCGTTGGCCTGCCGCCGCGTGCCGACGGACGCCAACTCGTTTCGGTCGGCCCGGACCAGACCAAGGAGGTCCGTGTCGTGGTGACCGACTATAGCACCACGCCACCGGCGCCATCGACCTCGATCCTGTTCAAGCTGATCGATATCGATTCTGGCGAAACCGCCGAAATGCGCGATCACTTCTTCGGGCCGTAAATGGGAGGGAAGCGATGAGCACGCTTCGCAAGCCGCGCGAACTGACCGGAAAGCATGTGCTGTTGTGTTTGCTCGGGTTTTTCGGTGTGGTGTTCGCGGTCAACGCGGTATTGGTGAAGGCAGCAACGTCCACTTTCGGCGGCGTTGAGACTTCGAGTTCCTACAAGGCCGGCCTGATGTTCGAGCAGGACGTCGCCAGGGCGGAGCAGCAAGATGCGCTGCATTGGCAAGTCGGCGGCAAGCTTAGGCGCGACGCCGGAGAAGCCGTGCTCGATATTTCCGCGCGCGATGCCAAGGGCGTACCACTGACTGGCCTCACCGCACAGGCGCGGCTGGCGCATCCAGCCGATGAACGGCTCGACCGAGTGATCGCGCTGAGCCGCACGGCCGCTGGCCAATTTCATGGCGAAGGGCAAGCGCAGTCTGGCCAATGGGAGCTGATTGTCGATCTCTACCGCGACGATGTTCGCGTATTTCGCTCGCGCAGCCGCGTGACCCTGAGGTGAGAAATTTCCCGCTCATTCCCGCGCAAGCGGGAATCTAGAGCGTAATTGCGACTACGGCCCTGGATTTCCGCTTGCGCGGAAATGAGCGGAGTGTGTGGAGCTGACACGAGAATTTGAATGACCGACACCTCACTCGACCTCTCGCTCTACGCCAAACCAGCCGGTGACGGCACGCTCGGCATGGAGCTTGCGGTCGACGGCATCGCCTGCGGGGCCTGCATCGGCCGTATCGAACATGCGGTGAAAAGCCTGCCGGGCGTGACCGAAGCGCGGCTCAATTTCACCAATCGCCGGCTGCACGTGGCTTGGGCCGACGGCGCGGTGAAGCCTGCGCAAATCCTGCAAGCGTTGGAAAACAGCGGCTATCAAGGCCATCCCTTCGTGCCCTTGCGCGCCGAGCAAGAGGAGGCGGCCGAAGCGCGCCGTCTTACACGATGTCTCGCAGTCGCCGGCTTTGCGGCCATGAACATCATGTTGCTGTCAGTGTCCGTGTGGTCGGGCAACGTCACCGATATCACGCCGGAGACGCGCGACTTCTTTCATTGGGCCTCGGCGCTGATCGCGCTGCCTGCGGCAGCCTATGCGGGGCGTCCATTCTTTGCGAGCGCCTGGCGCGCATTGCGCGCGCGCGCGCTCAATATGGATGTGCCGATCTCCCTTGGCGTCATCCTCGCGCTCGCCATGTCGTTGGTGGAAACGGCCAACCACGCCGAGCACGCGTATTTCGATTCCGCCATCATGCTGCTGTTCTTCCTGCTGGTCGGTCGAACGCTCGATCATGCCATGCGCCGCAGGACTCGCGCCGTTGCCGGCAATCTGGCGGCCTTGAAGGCAGATACTGCGCACCGCTTTGCCGGCGACGAGCTGGTGAGCGTACCGGTGGCGGCGCTGAAGGCCGGTGATCGCTTGCTGATCAAGCCGGGTGAGCGCGTGCCGGCCGACGGAAGGGTGCTCAATGGCGCTTCCGAGATTGATGAGAGCCTGATCACCGGCGAGACAGCGCGCCGCGAGGTTAAATCCGGCGCGACGATTTACGCCGGCAGCATGAATTATTCCGGTGCTCTGACGTTGAAAGTGACTGCGGCGGGCGGCGCTGCGTTGATCGACGAGATTGAAAAGCTGCTGGACAAGGCGGCGAGCGCAAAGTCGCGCACGATGCGGCTCGCCGATCGCGCCTCCCGCGTTTATGCCCCAATCGTGCACCTGACCGCTGCGCTGACTTTTGTCGGCTGGCTAATCGCAGGCCCTTCGGTTCACGACGCAGTCATAACGGCAATCGCCGTCCTCATAATTACGTGCCCCTGCGCGCTGGCGCTAGCGATTCCGGCCGTGCAGGTGGTCGCTTCCGGCGCGCTGTTCCGTGCCAACATTATCCTCAATGCCGGTGACGCCATCGAGCGGCTGGCTGAGATCGACACCGTTGTCTTCGACAAGACCGGCACGCTGACGTTGCCGGAGCCGCGCGTCGTCAACGCCACCGCGCTTGATCCTGATTTGCTTCAAAAGGCGGCGCGGCTGGCACTGTCGAGCCGGCATCCGCTCGCGGTCGCATTGTCGCGCGAGGCGGCAACGCGCACGCCGTTCGATGGCGCAATGGAGGTACCGGGGCAGGGCGTCTACGCCGTCATTGATGGCGTTGGGGCGCGTCTCGGTAGTGCCGAATTCTGCGATGTGGTCACAGCAGAGGTGTCGAACGCATCGGCAATCTGTTTCCGCCATGGCAAACGCTTTGACGTCATTGTGATTGCTCAGAAACTCCGCTCAGACGCTGTTGAAGTAGTAAACGCGCTGCGCGGGCGCGGATTCGAGCTATGTATTCTCTCCGGCGACCGTGTCGAGGCGGTGGCGCCTATCGCGCGCGCACTTGGTATCGAAAATTGGCAGGGCGGCCTCAAACCTGCAGAGAAGATAGCTCGCATCGAAGAACGGAAGGCGCATGGACGCCGCGTGCTGATGGTTGGTGACGGCCTCAACGATGCGCCTTCGCTTGCGGCCGCGCATGTATCGCTGTCCCCAATTTCCGCTGCCGATGTGACACAAGTGCAGGCCGACGCCGTCTTTCTAGGCGAGCGCTTGAAGCCCGTGCTGGACGCCGTTGTGTCCGCGCGCCGTGCGCGCTCTCTGATGACCGAAAACCTGTGGCTGGCGGCAATCTACAATGCCGTCGCCGTTCCGATCGCCATCGCCGGCGCAGTGACGCCGCTGATCGCCGCACTGGCGATGTCCGGCTCCTCGCTGCTGGTGACGCTCAATGCTTTGCGTGCGGGAGGGCGGAGGTCATGAACGTGCTGGTCTATCTGGTACCGATGGCGCTGGGGCTCGGGCTCGCTGGGCTATTCGCATTTTTATGGGCGTTAAAGAGCGGCCAATACAGCGATGTCGATGGCGCCGCGCTGCGCGTACTGTCAGATGACGATGTTGAGGCAGACTCGCATTAGTTTGTTGCCGCTCGTCCCCGCGAAAGCGGCGACCCTTCTTGCGACCTTAACGCTGGATGCCCGCTTTCGCGGGCATGAGGGGAGGGGTTGCCCGTCTACCCGGCCGCGACCACTGCGCAGGTGGTGACGATATCCTCTGCGCTGGCGCCGCGCGACAGATCGCTGATCGGCCTAGCGAATCCTTGCAGGAACGGCCCGATCGCCTGCGCGCCGCCCAACCATTGCGTGAGCTTGTAGGCAATATTGCCGGAATCGAGATCGGGAAAGATCAACACATTGGCTTGGCCGGCCACCGCGCTTTGTTCTTTCACTTTCGTCTGCGCCACGCTCGGCACGAGCGCCGCATCCGCCTGAAACTCACCGTCGATGGCAAGGCCTGGCTCGCGCTGGCGCACGAGGTCCAGTGCTTCGCGCACCTTATCGACGCGTGGATGCTGCGCGCTGCCCTTAGTCGAGAATGACAGCATGGCCACGCGCGGACTCTCACCAAGTAAGGCCTGCGCACTGCGCGCCGAGGCAATGGCGATGCCGGCGAGTTCGGCGGGCGCAGGATCGGCATTGACCGCGCAATCGGCAAAGATGAACGGCCTTGGGCCCTTACCGAGGAAATCCGGAACCACCATCAGGAAATAGCTCGACGGCAGTGCAATGCCTTCCGCCAATCCGACCGTCATCAGCCCGGCCTCGATCACGCGCCGCGTCGGATTGGCGCATCCCGCGACCATGGCGTCGGCATCGCCCTGGCGTACCATCATGCCGCCGAAATAAAGCGGCTTGGATACGAGTCGCGTCGCCATCGCCGGCGTCATCGATTCACGCGCGTTCGCGAGTGTCGTGCGATAATCCTGTAGGCGCACATCGCTGCGCGGATCGACAATATCGATCCCGTCCAATGAGACTTCCAGGTCGCTTGCTATTTTCTTGAGTGCATCGGGCGTGCCGACCAGGACTGGCCGTGCGAGTTTCTCATATTTAAGACGCGCCGCTGCGGAAACGATGCGCGCGTCGCTGCCTTCCGGCAAAACGATTTTGCGATTGCGCTGACGTGCGATATCAAACAGTCGATCAAGCAAAGTCATGCTTCCCACCGTGTGAGAAAAACGCGAAAGACGTGAGCGAGGGCATCAATGACCGAAACAGCCGAGCCGATCAAGATTCAACGCGGCCTCAAAGGCGTCTACTTCGATCGGTCGCCCTGCACCTTTATTGATGGCAAGGCGGGCGAACTGCGTTACCGCGGTTATTCGATCCACGATCTCGCCGAGCATTCGAGCTTCGAGGAAACCGCCTGGCTGCTCCTGAATGGGGAATTGCCGAACAAGCAGCAACTCACTGGCTTCGATGCCGTACTCAAGGCGGCCCGCCAACTGCCCACGCCTGTGCTCGATATCATCCGCACCATCAAATCGGCCCATCCGATGGACGTGTTGCGCACGGCTACATCGGCACTTTCCGCCTTCGACCTGGAAACGGCCGACAATTCACGCGAGGCGACTCTGCGCAAGGCCGTGCGGCTGACCTCGCAAGTGCCGATGATTGTCGCCGCGCATTCGCGCATCCGCACCGGCCAGGAACCGGTAGCGGCAGATCAAACGCTCGGTCATGCCGCCAACCTGCTCTGGATGCTGACGGCTAAGAAGCCCAGCGTCGATGCCGCGCAACTGATCGACCGCGATCTCATTTTGCACGCCGAGCACGGCTCCAACGCGTCCTCCTTCGCCGCGCGCGTGGTGATAGGCACGGAGGCCAATTTGCATGCCGCGATCGTTGCGGCGATTGCTGCGCTCTCGGGTCCGGCGCATGGCGGCGCCGCCGAAGACGTCATGAAAATGGCAGAGGAGATCGGCGATCCGGCGCGCGCCGCAGGTTATGTGAAACAAAAACGCAAGGCGGGCATAGCGGTCACGGGGTTTGGCCACCGTGTCTACCGCGCCGAGGATCCACGCGCACGTCATATGCGCGCTGGTGTGGAACGCCTGTCGAAGGAAATGGGCGAACCGAAGTGGTTCGAGATCTTGCAGGCGGTGGTCGCGGCAATGGCCCCTTACGCACGCCACGGCGTGAATGTGAATGTCGATTTCTATTCTGGCGTCGTTTACCACCTGCTCGGCATCAAGCGCGATCTTTTCGTGCCGATCTTTGCCATCGGCCGCGTGCCCGGCTGGGTGGTGCAGGCGCTCGAGCAACTCGAGAACAACATTCTGCTGCGTCCGCTCACGCTCTATAATGGACCCGACGCGCGCACCTACGTGCCGCTGGAGAAGCGCTGAAGGCTACGTGCCCCGGGCGTAGCGCAGCACGAAGGGGTGTGCTGGAGAGACCTGGGACCATTACAAATTCTGAGTATCGAACGGTTCCGGATCAGCAGCGCATCACTCCGTTGCGCACAGCAACTCGGATTTATTCGAGTTGCTGCACATAGTAATGGCGCCGCGCCACATCCGGGGCACGCAAGAATTCACAGTGCCGCAATCAAGAGGCTCTCATCGTCATCCTGAGGTGGCCGCGTAGCGGCCCTTGAA
>DASWAK010000417.1:0-23146 GCA_036391175.1 Pseudolabrys sp. | reverse complement strand
ACCACCCTCTCGCTTATCGAGAGAAGCTCACACCCGCATTGGCATCAGCACGTAAAGCGCGCCCTTGGCGTCCTTGTCCTGGATCAACGTGGGCGAGCCGGGATCGGCGAGCTTGAGGATGGCAACTTCGCCCTCGATCTGCGCGGCAATGTCGAGCAGGTAGCGCGAGTTGAAACCGATATCGAGCGGTTCGGCGTCGTACTCTACTTCGATCTCTTCAGTAGCGCTGCCGGAATCGGGATTGGTCACCGACAACACAAGGCGTCCGCCGGTGATGGAAAGTTTGACCGCGCGGCCACGCTCACTCGAAACAGTCGAAACACGGTCAACTGCGGCCTCAAAATCCTTTTTGTCGACGACTAGACTCTTGTCGTTGTTGACCGGGATAACCCGCGCATAATCGGGGAAGGTGCCGTCGATCAACTTGGAGGTGAGGACCACATTGCCGATTGTGAAGCGAATTTTGCCGGCAGAAAGTTCTATCGCAACTTCCCCTTCGCCGGCTTCGATCAGGCGCTGTACTTCGCCGACCGTTTTTCGGGGCACGATAATCCCGGGCATGCCCGCGGCACCTTGAGGCAATGGCAATTCGACTTGAGCGAGACGGTGCCCGTCGGTTGCCACCGCGCGTAGCGTTCCGGACTTGGGTGTACCTGCTGTGTGAAGATAGATGCCATTGAGGTAATAGCGCGTCTCCTCCGTCGAGATCGCGAACTGGGTCTTGTCGATCAGGCGCTTGAGGTCGGCGGCAGCGAGCTCAAAGGAATGACTCATCTCGCCGGCGGCGAGATCGGGGAAGTCGCTCTCCGGCAGGGTCTGGAGAGTAAATCGCGAGCGCCCCGCACGCAGCGAAAGTACGGCGCGGTCTCCGGATCCTTCGAGCACAATCTGCGCGCCTTCAGGCAGTTTGCGCACGATTTCGTAAAACATATGCGCTGGCACCGTGGTCGAGCCGCCGAGGGAAACTTCGGCCGCGGTCGAGTCAGTGACCTCGAGATCAAGATCCGTGGCCCTCAAGCTAAGCTTGCCGCGGTCGGCTTTCACCAACACGTTCGCCAGAATCGGAATGGTATTTCGCCGCTCGACCACGCGATGGACGTGGCCCAGCGACTTCAAAAGCTCTGCACGTTCGACGGTAACTTTCATGGGAGACCCGCTTCGGCGCCTTCAAAAAGGACCCTAAAATCAGGCGCAACAGCAAGCCGGCGCTCGCGGAATGCGAAGCCGGGGAGCAAAGGTGACGAAAGAGCGCGCCTTTCGCAAGGGCGGGTTTTGGACCCAAAGGCATATCCCCAGCCGTCCACAAGCCGCCGCATAGCAAAAGGCCCCGTCCGCACGCTGGGACGGAGCCTTCAACCCGGTGATAAGACCGGCGCCTATTCCTGCAATTGCCGCTTGAGAATCTCAATTTCCTCAGCCAGCGCCATATCGTTGCCGACCAGGCCTTCGATCTTGCGCACCGCGTGCAGTACGGTGGTGTGGTCGCGACCGCCGAAGCGTCGGCCGATCTCGGGCAGCGAGCGCAGGGTCAGGGTTTTCGCGAGATACATCGCCACCTGTCGAGGCCGCACGACGTTAGCAGTGCGTCGCGACGACAACAGGTCGGACCGGCTGACATTGTATTGGCGTGCCACCACCCGCTGGATGTCCTCGATCTTGACCCGCTTGGGCTCCTGCGGGCGGATCAAGTCACGCACCTCGCGCTCGGCCATTTCCAGCGTGACGGGATAACCGGTGAGCTTGTTATGGGCGAGCAAGCGGTTGAGCGCCCCCTCCAGATCGCGGCCATTGTGCGTGACGGTCTTGGCGATGTAGGCGAGCACCGGCAGCGGCACGTCGAAGGCGGGGTGGTGCGTGCGCGCCGCCATCACCCGGGCTTTAAGGATTTCAAAACGCAATTCTTCGCCGAGTGGGCCCATTTCGACGACCAAACCGCCGGCCAGTCGCGAGCGCACACGATCGTCGAGGCTTTCCAGGTCCGATGGCGGGCGATCCGAGGCAATAACTACCTGACGACCGGCATCTATCAAGGCATTGAGAGTATGACAGAATTCGGCCTGGGTCGACTTGCCTTGCAGGAATTGCAAGTCGTCGATGACCAGCACGCCGATGCCGCGCAATGCCTCCTTGAAAGCAAGCGCCGTCTGGGTACGTAGGGCTGAGACAAAGCCATACATGAACTTTTCTGCGGTGAGGTAGAGCACTTTGCGCTCACCTGCGGCATTCCCGGCCCAAGTGACGGCTTGCAATAGATGCGTCTTGCCGAGGCCGACGCCCGAGTGGATGTACAGCGGATTGAACATCACGGCGTCGCCGCGCTTGGCGCCCGCTACTTGTTTGGCTGCAGCATGTGCGAGCGTGTTGGAACGGCCGACGACGAATGTGTCGAAGGTCAGGCGTGGATCGAGCGGGGAGCCGCCGAGTGCCTCATGCACGCTCGGGTCGCCGACGAACAGAGGCCGGCCATTGCCATTACCGTTCGTATAACGGACGCCGTTGTCGGCCATACCGATGTCCGGTTTGGCCTTGGGTATCACCGCGGATTTTAAGACCGCCGAGCGTACGATCAACTCGATGCGCGTCACTTTCTCTTCCTGCGCCTGCCAGCAGGCCAGGACACGCTCCGCATAGTGCGATTGGATCCAACTTTTGAGGAAGCGGGTGGGCACGGACAAACGCACTGAGCCTTCCTCGATTGCTTCCAGATCCATGCGCGCGAACCAACTTGAATAAACGTCGTCACCGACTTCTGTGCGCAAGCGCTCTTTGACCCGTGACCAGCTCTCCTGCTCCCCGTTTGACATTGTGTTCTGCTCGATCCGATTAAATGGTTGGACGGACTCGGTTGCTCGGCTTGGCGGTGGGACGCCAACGCGCCGGAAACGGGACGCAACAACACTCGCCTGATGATGTCGTTTGTGGGATGCGCGCTAAGCCAGAATTAATGAAGTTTGGCGAAGCGGCATCGACGAAAAGTCGAGGAGCGTTGCGCCTTCAGTCCGCGGGTGGCGGAGTGGCGCCTCGAATTCCGACCGTGAAAATAGACGCCGTTCGGGACATGTGGCGGCTGAAATGAACACGACATGAAAGCGGGGCTGATTGACCAGCGATATGGGCTACAGCGGTGCGCGAAACTGCACTGGAGGACGCCCATCCAATGCCACTAGCGTTGGTCACTGACCTTCTCCCTGCGCCTCTCATGAGATCACCCCTCGAATGACTTACGGGCTTTCGCCCTGTGGTTTTGTTTCTTGCCTGATCTTGGCATCTCCCGGTGCGAGCGTGTCTTTGATTGCGCCGCACCGAACTCGACTGAACTTGATTTCAATACCGGACCGCCTCGGCGCTTTGAAGTGGCTAAATTTGACACGAGCGGCAAACCGAAGCTGTTCTCATCCGCCGATGAGCGTGACGTGAAACCTTGTTTCTGAGCGCGCACGAAGAATTCCCGGCGCGTTTTTCAAGATACACAAGCGATGTGCGCTCGCAATGAATTTTACGCATGCAGCGGTAAGCGCAAATCCAACTTGTGTCGCCGAAACGATGATGATGGTCTATTATTTGATCCAACGTGTTGGAGTCGCGCGGAATTTCGACGCTGAAATTGGGTGATGGTACTTCAAGGGCGAGAAAAAATTTTAAAAAGTACCGACCACCAAAAACGCCTGTCACGTATGCATTTTTAGGGTCCTTGCCTCGCTTTCCCGTTAAGTCTTTATCTTCGCAAAAAAAAATCTGAGCGAATTTTCGGGTAACTCCCGTTTCGAAAATTCACTAACATCTGTGCCGGCGCAGGCCGAACGGCAATTTGATCAAGCAAATCCTTGGCGAGCAAATTTCTCTGACGCTGCGATGACGTTTTGGCTACAGCGACACATCGGCGTCTGTTTTTTGGCCGGAAGTGCCTTGATTGGACGTCTTTTACAGGAGTTTAAAGCGAATGATATCCTGCACCTTCGCGCGTGCAGGCACACCTACCTAGTTATCTATTTACCGAGCTTATTTACTTACCGAGCTTGGCAATGCGGTGGGCGAGGCGGGACACTTTCCGGCTGGCGTTGTTCTTATGTACGACACCGAACTGTGCCGCCCGCATGATGACTGGCTCCGCTGCCTTGAACGCTGTCAAAGCCGCATTGCGGTCGCCGCTTTGGATCGCTTCCTCGACTTTGCGCACCGAATTTCGTAGCAGCGAACGTCGCGCTTTGTTCACTTCGGTCCGGCGCGCGATCACGCGCGTGGCTTTGCGGGCGGACTTCGTATTGGCCATCAGTCTCTCATTGGCGGCTGACGCTTCCGGCGGGTGCCCGCGGAAGCGACTAGGATTTACAAGAATTTACGGCGGCGAAATGCTTCGCCGCCATGGCTGAGGCTTATAGTGACGGCCCGCGCAGGCGTCAACGCCCGTAAACGCCTGCCTCAGGCCACGCGCTTGGCTCTCACCGCGTCGTGACCCGCAATGACGGAGGCGCAGTCGGCGGCCGAGAATGGTACCAGCGGCGGCCTCACTCGCGCCAGACCGGCGTCGCTATGTATATGAGCCAGCAGTGCCTTCACGCCTGACACCAGTGGTTTGCCATCGAAGAGCTTGCGGATGGCGACTGCCGCGTCAAGCGCGCCGGTGTCGCCTTGACCCCAAGCTCGTGCACAAAGATCAGCGTTGAGATTGGCGGTCGCCGAGATGCAACCCGCGAAATCGCCGCGCCGCGCCTCGAGCAGGGCCGCCTCCGTCGATGGGAACACGGCGAAATTCTTGGAGATCGCCGCCGCCGAGCGGGCGTACGCCATATCGCCGGAGGAATCCTTGAGCCCCACGATGCGGGACGAGAAAGAGTCGAGTAGCCGACGGATCAGGTTCACATGCCAGGGCAGGCCCGACATCGCGGGGAAATGATAAAGATAAATCGGAATTGGTTTTCGCTCGGTCGCTTTCGCCAGCGTGTCGATGTAGGCGACCAGGCCGTCGTCAGGCACACTCTTGTAGTAGAAGGGCGGCAGCACCAGCGCGCCTCCGAAGCCGAGTTCGGCAGCGTGCAGGGTGAGCGCAACTGCATCCGATACGGCGGCAGCACCAGTCCCGACCATCAGGCGGTGCAACGGCAGGCCGTTAACCTTGTAGGCGTCCATGACACCTTTGCGTTCATCGACTGAGAAAGAAGTAGCTTCCCCGGTGGTGCCGAGCACATTGAGCCCATCGCAGCCAGTATCAAGCAGGTAGCGCGCTAGATTGACCGCGCGCTTGAGATCGGGTGCACCGCTCTCGTCGATCGGCGTGGCGATGGCGGCGATTACACCGGAAAGGGGCTTGGTCACATCTGTTCTCCGTATTCTCCGACCTTCGGCCCGTCACCTAAGGGGGCGAGCGCAAGTGCAAGCCGCCGCAAGTTGGCTTCAGCCGATTTGCGCACTTAACGAATCCGATCTCGGGTAAACCCGAGATCGGGTGGGTGCGGGCCGTCATCCTTCGAAGTGCTCCTTCGGAGCGGACCTCAGGATGACGGATTAGACGCGGATTCTCTAACCGCTGACATTATAGGCCGCAAGCGCAGCCATGTTCACCAACTGGTTGTCTTTGGCGCCGAGTTGCACGATCTGCACCGGCCGATCGAGCCCGACCAGAAGCGGACCGATCACCGTGGCACCACCCAATTCCTGGAGCATCTTGGTTGAGATCGAGGCCGAATGAAATGCCGGCATGATCAGCACATTCGCCGGGCCCGACAGGCGGCAGAACGGATAGGCCGCCACCAGCTCCGGATTGAGTGCAACGTCGGCGGCCATTTCACCATCATATTCGAAGTCGACCCGCTTGCCGTCGAGAATCTTTACCGCCTCGATGACGCGGGTCGAGCGTTCACCCGAGGGATGGCCGAAGGTGGAGAAGGCGAGCAGAGCCAGCCGCGGCTCATAGCCAAGGCGGCGCGCCACTCCGGCGGCCTCGATGGCGATTTCGGCAATCTCGTGCGCTTCCGGCATCTCTGTCACGGCGGTGTCGGCCACCAGAACGGTGCGCCCACGTGCCACGACGACCGACACGCCGATCACCCGGTGTCCCGGCTTTGGGTCGATCACGTGACGGATATCCTCGAGCGCGACCGAGAAATTGCGCGTGACGCCGGTCACCATCGCGTCGGCGTCACCGAGTACGACCATACAGGCGGCGAAATGGTTGCGGTCCTGATTCACCAGGCGTTGGCAGTCTCGTACCAGATAGCCACGCCGCTGCAGCCGTTCATACAAGAAGTTGATGTAGGCTGTGTTGCGGGTCGAAAGCCGCGCATTGACGATCTCGATACCCTCTCCCAGTTCGATACCGCTATCGCGCGCGGATTGGCGCACGCGATCCTCGCGTCCGACCAACAGCGCGGTGCCGAGACCCTGATGCACGAAACTCGCCGCTGCGCGGATCACCTGCTCCTCTTCGCCTTCGGCAAAAACCACGCGCTTGGGCTGCCGGCGCAAGCGATCGTACACTTGCACCAGCGTTCCGGCGATCGGATCGCGCCGCGCGTTCAATTGATGACGATAGGCATCCATGTCGACGATCGGCTTGCGCGCGACGCCGGTGTCCATGGCGGCTTGCGCCACCGCGGGTGGCACGAATGAGATCAGGCGCGGATCGAATGGCACGGGAATGATGTAGTCGGGTCCGAATTTCGGCCGTGCGCCATAGGCGCTGGCGACTTCGTCCGGCACATCCTCGCGCGCCAGCGCGGCGAGGGCGCGCGCTGCGGCGATCTTCATTTCCATGTTAATGGCTGAGGCGCGCACGTCGAGCGCGCCGCGGAAGATATAGGGGAAGCCGAGCACATTGTTAATCTGGTTCGGGTAGTCCGACCGGCCAGTCGCCATGATGGCGTCGTCGCGTACCGCCGCGACTTCCTCCGGAGATATCTCCGCGTCGGGATTGGCCATGGCGAAGATGATCGGCTTGGCCGCCATCGACTTAACCATGTCGGCGGTGAAAGCGCCTTTGACCGAGAGCCCGAAGGCGATATCGGCGCCTTCGAACGCCTGCTCGAGCGTACGTGCTGAGGTCTTGACCGCGTAGCCCGACTTCCACTGGTTCATTCCTTCCTTACGGCCCTGGTAGATCACACCCTTGGTGTCGCATAGGATGAGGTTTTCCGGTTTGAAACCGATCGCCTTGAGCAGCTCCAGGCAGGCGATGCCGGCGGCGCCCGCGCCGTTACAGACCAGCTTGGTCGTTGCGATTTCGCGCCCGGTCAGATCGAGTGCATTGAGCAGGCCGGCAGCGGCGATGATGGCGGTACCGTGCTGGTCATCATGGAACACCGGGATGTCGAGCAGCTCGCGTAGCTTCTGCTCAATGATGAAGCACTCCGGAGCCTTGATGTCTTCGAGATTGATCCCGCCCCAGCCGGCGCCGAGATAGCGGACGCAGTTGATGAACTGGTCGGGGTCCTCGGTGGAGACTTCCAGATCGATGGAGTCGATGTCGGCGAAGCGCTTGAAAAGGACAGCCTTGCCTTCCATCACGGGTTTTGCCGCCAGCGCGCCGCGGTTGCCGAGGCCTAAAATGGCGGTGCCGTTGGTGATGACGGCGACGAAATTGCCCTTCACCGTGTAGTCGTAGGCGCGACTGGGATCCTCGGCGATGGCCAGCACCGGCACGGCAACGCCCGGTGAGTAGGCGAGCGAAAGGTCGCGCTGGGTTGCCATCGGCTTGGTAGCGATGACTTCGAGCTTCCCAGGCCGGCCAATGCTGTGAAATTGCAGGGCTTCTTGGTCGGTAAACGTTGGCCGACTGCGGCCGGCTGGGGGCTTGGCGGGCATTGCTACTCCATGAACACAACCGGTACGCCGGCGCGGGCAACGTTAGCAACCGCAATGACTCAAGGGAACGGGGCTGCTGCGCTACCGATACGGTTGAATGAAAGCAGAGCGCGGGTTAATCGATGTCCACACAAACGAATCTTATGGTTGGAGACCATGATCCGTTTTTTCCTTCGCTTTATCGGTCTGATCTGCCTGGCCGCCGGCTTTATCCTGTTGATATATGACGGTACCAAGTCGATCGCAGGCAACGCTCTTTTCCTCACCAGCGTGCGCACGCTCTGGGAGTTGATCAATGCCAGCAGCCTCACGAAGCTTGAACCGATGATCCGGAATTATGCCGGCGGCTACCTATGGGACCCTCTCACGGTTGCGATTTTGGCAGCACCGAGCTGGAGCCTGCTGGGCATCTTCGGCATCCTTTTTCTCCTGCTTGGCCGCAAGAAGAAGCCACTGATCGGGTATGCGAGACCCTAGGCTGGTGTGTCGTGGCACATCCGGTACTCGCACATTCGTGAGCCTCGCGTGCGCGCATCTTTCCGAGACGTGATCGCCATAGCCGTTTCGGCTAGGCTGGGGTCGACATATATTGCGGGCAGCGATTGCAGGAGAACCCAAGCATGTTCGGCTTTAAGAAAGTTGCCAAGCCCAAGCCCGGTGCGGCGCTGCCGGGCCGCGCGAATCCGATTCGCACCGCCACCGCACATTTCGTTAATCATCGCGCATTGAAGGGGCCTTATCCGGAAGGCTCGGAGAAGGCGATGTTTGGCCTCGGCTGCTTCTGGGGTGCCGAACGCAAGTTTTGGGAATTGGGTGACGGCATTCATATTACTGCGGTCGGCTATGCCGGCGGTATGACGCTCAATCCGACTTATGAGGAAGTCTGCTCAGGACGCACCGGCCACAATGAGGTGGTGCTCGTGGTCTATGACCCCAAGAAGATTTCCTACGACGCGCTGCTCAAAGCTTTCTGGGAAAGTCACGATCCGACGCAAGGCATGCGTCAGGGCAACGATGTCGGCACACAGTATCGCTCCGGCATTTATACATTCGGCGCCGCACAGCGTCAGTTAGCCGAGGCCTCACGGGCTATGTACGAACAGGAACTGAAGAAGAAGCGCTACGGAGCCATTACCACAGAGATCGTCGACGCACCGGAGTTCTATTTTGCGGAGGACTATCACCAGCAGTATCTAGCGAAGAACCCCTATGGCTATTGTGGGCTCGGCGGCACCGGAGTGTCTTGCCCAATTGGAACCGGCATCAAGCTGACACAGGGTGCGCCAGCCTGAGCGCTGCTTTTTCGAGAATGCAAACGGGTGCCGCGATCGGGCAGGCGCCCGTTGTTTATGTTCGGCAGGGCCGGCTTTAGGCCGGCTCAGTTCCGGCGGTGCTGGCGTTTATTTCTTCATATGCTTCGCTAGAAATTCCTGCGTGCGCTTCCATGCCAGATCGCCGGCTTCTTTGCGGTAACTCGCGCGCTCGTCGCAATAGAAGCCGTGCGGAGCGTCCGGATAGGTGTAGGTTTCCGCCTGCGGCTGCTTCTTCTTGATGCTCTCTACCACGTCGAGCGGAATGCCTTCATCCTTCTCGCCGAAATGCATTTGTAAGGGACACCTCGGCTTTTCATCGGCGAACTGGCCGATCATGCCGCCGTAGAAGGCGACTGCCGCTGAAAATCCCGAAATGCGACAAGCGGCCAGAAACGCCGCAGTGCCGCCCATGCAAAAGCCGACAATGCCGAGCGGGCCCACGCCCTTAAGATCGCCTTGCGCCGCAGCGACGTCGGCCATCATGTGATCCCAGTTCAGATTGCCGAGATAGCTTCGGGCATGCGCGATTTCGTCCGGCGTATAGCCGCTCTCGAAATTGCGTACGAAGCGGTCGAACACCGCCGGCGCCACCGCCACATAACCGAGCGCAGCGAGCCGGTCGCATACCGCACGAATGTGGTGGTTCACCCCGAAAATTTCCTGCACCACCACCATGCCGCCCTTTGGCGCGCCAGTCGGATCGGCGCGGTAGGCGCCGAGCGAATGCTTGTCGGTGGCGGTCAAGGTGAATTGCTTACCCAAAGGTACCTCCCATTATTTTTTAAGACGAAAATCCCGGTCGGGCTTTTAGCATGGCGTCCTCGGTTCGTCATTCCGGGACGTGAGCGGAAGTGGTTATTCCCGCTCATTCCCGCGCAAGCGAAAATCCAGCTCGGCCGTTCCAATCTGGATCCCCGCTTTCACGGAGATGAGTGGAGTGCGTGAGGCTTTTCCAGAATGCTACGCAAACGCCTTGGCCAGCAGCTCGTAGGAGCGTTTTCGTGCGGCGTGGTCGAACAACATCGTGGTCACCATCAATTCGTCGGTCTTGGTCACTTCGATCAGTGGTATGAGCCTAGCCTTGACGGTGGTGGGTGAGCCCACGGTAAGGCGCGTGCGGTTCTGTGCGATGCGCGCCCGGTCGACAGGCGTGTAGTCGTAATTTGCAGCGTCCTCCGGGGACGCCAGCGGCAGATATTCGCCCTTGGCGCGGCGCACGATGTTGAGATCGACGGTCGCTGCCAGCCGTTCGGCCTCCTGGTCTGTGTCGGCGCAAACCACGTGCGTCGCCAGAATGGCATATGGCTTGTCGTGGGATGCCGACGGTTTGAAATTTTCGCGGTAGAGCCGCATCGCATCCGCTGCGTCGAAATTGGCGAAGTGATGTGCGAAAGAAAATGCCGCGCCGATATGCCCAGCGAGCTGTGCGCTGTAGTCCGAGGAGCCGAGCAGGTAGACCGGCGGCAGCGCTACGTCCGATGGCATGGCGCGCACATTGTGAAACGGATGGCCGGCGGGAAAGCCGCGGGTCTCCAGCAATATCAATTCGTTGAAACGGTCGAGGAAGTCGTCCTCATCGCTGATGCCTTGTCGGCGTCGAAGCGCATAGGACGTTGCGGGATCGGTACCGGGCGCGCGCCCCAGGCCGAGATCGATGCGGTCGGGGTAGAGCGCCTCCAGCACCTTGAAGCGCTCGGCCACCATCAATGGGGCATGGTTCGGCAGCATCACCCCGCCGGAGCCGATGCGCATATTCCTGGTCACTGCCGCGATTTGGCCGATCATGATGTCGGGCGCCGAGCTCGCAATCGCCGGCAAATTGTGATGCTCGGCCACCCAATAGCGCTTAAACCCGAGGCCATCGGCGAGGCGCGCGAGATCGAGCGAATTGCGCAAGGCCTGTGCGGCCGTGGAGCCCGCGGAAACTGGCGAGAGATCGAGAATGGAAAGCGGAATCATGGCGGACGGTTCACACTAACATGTGAGCGCCGTCTTTTCGCCCGCATGATTGTGCGTATGATAGGGAGGAGCCCTTTGGAGTGGATTGATGGCGTCATTGGTCGAATGGAAGGTGCCACAAGCGGTGCAGCCGCGTGCGGAGGATTATTCCTACGATCTCGAGCGCGCGCTATCTTCCGTGGTTGGGCTCCACTCAATCGTTCCGCAGGATGCCTTCACGGCTGATACGCTCGGCGCTGAGCGTGCCGGCAATGGCGTGCTGATCGATGATGACCTTGTTCTCACCATTGGCTATTTGATCACCGAGGCCGACACCGTGTGGCTGCATCTCGGCGACGGCCGGGTAGTGCAGGGCCACGCGCTTGGCTCTGATCAGGAAACCGGGTTTGGCCTGGTGCAGGCGCTCGGCAAGATCGATCTCCCGTCGCTTGAGATAGGCTCCTCGAAAGCCGCGGAAGTTGGCGAACGCGTGGTCGTCGGCGGTGCTGGCGGTCGCATACGATCGCTCGCGGGCCGCATTGCCGCCAAGCAGGAATTCGCCGGTTATTGGGAGTATGTACTGGATGAGGCGATCTTCACCTATCCCGCGCACCCAAACTGGGGCGGCACCGCGCTGATCTCGGGCGCGGGCAAGCTGATTGGCATCGGCTCGCTGCAGCTCGAGCGCGCGCGCGAAGGCAAGAACGAGCATCTTAATATGATCGTGCCGATCGATCTGTTGAATCCGATCCTCGATGATCTGCGCAAATTTGGCCGCGTCAACCGGCCGGTGCGACCGTGGCTCGGGGTTTACTCGACCGAGATCGAGGACAAGATTGTCGTGGTCGGCATCGCTCCCAAGGGACCGGCTGCGCGCGCAGAGATCAAAACGGGTGACGTAGTGGTGGCGGTCAAGGGCGAGCGAGTGTCGACGCTCGCCGGCTTCTACCGCAAGGTCTGGTCGCTTGGGCATGCGGGCATAGAAGTGCCGCTCACACTCTATCGCGAGGGCGTCACTTTCGACGTGCGCGTGAACTCATCTGACCGGGCGAAATTCCTCAAGGGTCCCCGACTGCACTGAACACGTGCATCAACCTTCCTCGATGGCGTCCACGCGGTTTGGGTAAAAAGCGAGATACTCCTTAATCTCGCCGACCGCCGGGAAGGGTTTCTCGTAACTCCACACTGCATTTTCGGCACTGCGGTCATCTGTGATGATGCTGAAATAGCTGGCGCTACCCTTGTAAGGGCAATGCGTATGATGATCGGTGTGCTTGAGCAGGCTCATGTGGGCGTCGGCGCGAGGGATATAGAATACCGGCTTGTAGCGCGCTTCCTTGAGCGTAAGCGCGCGGATGGTGTCGGCGATTATGCGGCCCGCAAACGTGACGCGCACGCGCTTGTTATTTTTGGTGATGGTGATCGGATGGTTGGGGCCGGGAAGTTTCATCGCGCTCGCCTCGCTGTCCTTATAGGTAATAATTTGTGAATTACACTGCACGCGGATGCTGCCAGCTGCCTATCCGGTGCTTACCTGAACGGCCGCGCGATTTGAGGCAGAATAATAAGTGATTGAAAATAGTGGCGCGCCCGAGACGATTCGAACGTCCGACCTTTGCCTTCGGAGGGCAGACGTTGAAGCATTTCCCGTCGTTACCAATGTTTACTAATGGTGGATAGGTCATTGTGAATCAAGCAAAATCGCCTACCTTGGTAAGCAACGGTCGAGCACGAAGATTACCCGAAATTGCTTACCCGTGCTTACCCAATGCTTACCCAAGGAGGCGTGCCCATGTCGAGATTGACCAAGCGGATTGTCGAGGCTGCCAAACCAGATGCGCAGCGCGACGTCTTCTTATGGGACAGCGAATTGCGTGGCCTCGGCCTGCGCGTGAAGCCGAACGGCAAGCATCCAATATCGCAATCGCAATGGCCGCTCTCGGCGCTTTACCATCGGTCAGTATGGCCGCCTGACACCCGATGAAGCCCGCCGCAAGGCGCAGAAATTGCTTGCTACCGTTATCGACGGCGCGGACCCAACTGCACAACGTTCGGCTGATCGTGCGGCAATGACAGTTGCCGAACTCTGTGATGAATATTTTGACAAGGCCGAACGCGGTCTGATCATCACGCGCCGCCGCAAAGTCAAGAAAGCGTCCACGCTCTATACTGATCGTGGCCGGATCGAGCGTCACATCAAACCGCTGATTGGCCGCCGCACTGTTATGGATTTGACATCGCGCGATGTGAACGACTTTCTGCAAAAAGTCATTGCAGGCAAGAGTGCTGTCGATGTGAAGACGAAAAAGCACGGGCGCGCCATTGTGAAGGGCGGCCGCGGCACGGCGGCACGCACGCTTGGCCTATTGGGTGGAATTCTCAGCTATGCGGTCGACGCAGGCTATCGCGGGGACAATCCGGCGGCACGAGTTGTGCGCCCAGCTGATGGCAAGCGTAGCGTTCATTTTACCATCGAGCAATATCGGTCGCTCGGGGAGGCACTGGATGTCGCTGAGAACAATGGTACTTGCTGGCAGGCGACCGCGGCAATCAGGTTGATTGCGCTTACTGGCTGTCGCCGCGGCGAGGTCGAGAATCTGCGTTGGACCGAGGTTGACGAAGCAGGTCATTGTCTGCGCCTTCTAGACAATAAGACCGGCGAAAGTGGCAGCATGCGCCCAATTGGCAGTGTGGTTATCGACGTGTTGAGAAGCATCCGGAAACGAGGCGAATCGGGACAATTTGTGTTGCCAAGTTTGCGACGGCAGGACGTCCCCTATTCGGGATTGGCGAAGGCATGGACACGCGTCATCACCAGTCTGCAGCTTGCTGAATTGTCATCTCAGGGACAGCCCCTAACGCCGCATGGATTGCGCCATGCCTTTGGCTCTACCGCGGAGGAGCTAGGTTACACAGTGCCGACCATTGGGGCGCTACTGGGTCATGCCGGGCATGGCATCACGATGGCTTACATCCACAAGACGGATGGCGCGCTAATTGCTGCTGCAGATCGCGTGTCGAGATATATTTGGTTGGCGATGGCGGATGAAGATAACATCGTGTCACTCAAGCCCGCGGTACTACAAGAAGCATTGTCCGGCGCTGCATAGCCAGCTTTTCTCGCTTTGCGAGGTGGCTTGTTTGCGGCTGCGTGGCGCTTGGCCTGTTCTACCCCGCGGGAGGAAAGGTTTACTTCTTCCGCACAGTTTCCGGGCGCGAGTCGTCCTATCCCTTCTCGGATGTCGACGTGAGTGTGGCGCAACAAGATAACCTTGCCGCCTTGCTTTAATGCAGCCCATAGCTGCTCGTCATCGGCACTTGCGCCTCGCGGCGACAGCGTCAGCAAAATCAATAGGCAGACAAGTAAAGCGGCTGTTCGGCTCATGAGCATGACCAAAGTCCCACACAAATGTCCGCTATTGGCCCATAGCGGACATCCTTAGTTGCACCGCACATGTCCGCTCTCGGGAGTAAGGCAGACATGACCGTTTGCGGGAATCCGCTTTCGCGGTCGCGATTGGGGGCAAAGCGGACATGCCCTTTTGCACTGCATATGTCCGCTCTGACCCAAAGCGGACATTGGGGCTGCAAAGTGCTAGCCTTTTAAGCGTTGCACAAGGCGTGGGGTCCTCACGGAGGGCACATGCAGCGGCGCAAATTCATCACTCTTCTCGGCGGTGCGGCGGCCGCATGGCCGCTCATCGCGCACGCGCAGCAGCGTTCGAGCCCCGTGATCGGATTTCTTAGAAGCGCTTCGCTCGACAACGCGAGCCCCTTGGTGACCGCCTTCCGGCAGGGCCTGAAGGAGGAAGGCTACGTTGAAGGCCAGAATGTCATCGTCGAATATCGTTCAGCAGAGGGCCACAACGACCAACTGCCGAGGCTCGTCGCCGAACTGCTTCATCTGCCTGTCACCGTAATTGTCTGCAACGTTACAGCGGCATCCGCAGCTAAGGGCGCCACTTCAACTGTGCCCATTGTATTTGCAACTGGCGATGATCCTATCGGAGAAGGCCTTGTGACGAGCCTCAACCGACCGGGCGGCAACGTCACGGGTGTAAGTTTCCTCGCCAACGCTTTAGGTGCCAAGCAGATAGAGCTTCTGCATGAACTGGTACCCAAAGCAACGACAATCGCCGTTCTGGCCGATACGAACTATCGCGGTAGAGCGTCAGACCTGAAGGACCTGCAGACCGCCGCACAATCACTCGGACAACATCTGATCGTACTCAATGTGGGTACCGAGCGCGACCTCGAGACTGCGTCCGAAAAGCTGACTCAGCAACATGCTGATGCACTCATCGCTCTTGGTGCAGCATTCTTCCTCAGTAGGCGTGATCAAATTATCGCGCTGGCTGCTCGACACAAGCTTCCCGCCATTTATCAAGTACCGGACTTCGCTGAGGCAGGCGGCCTCATGAGCTATGGCGCCAGTATAAGAGATGCGTATCGTCAAGTTGGCGTCTATACGGGGAAAATCCTTCACGGGGCAAAACCATCCGAACTACCTGTGGTGCAGCCAACTAAGTTCGAGTTGGTCATCAATACCAAAACTGCAAAAGCGCTCGGCATCGCCGTTCCCCCGGCGCTGCTTTCACGGGCTGACGAGGTGATCGAATAACGGTCGGATGTCCGCAATTGGCCCAAAGCGGACATTCTTGTTTGCACTGCACATGTCCGCTCTTGGAGGTAAAGCGGACATAGGCTTGTGCGCTGCAAATGTCCGCTTATGACCCAAAGCGGACATCGGACACTCAAGCTTGCTGCGCCGCAACGGGCCACTTCCGGGAGGCTGGTCTGACCCGCTACGATGCTTTGTCCTGGGGCGAGGGCTACTAGGCAATGAAGCGGCACTCAAAAGCGGGCGGCAAGGCGGCAAAGGAGGGACGCCACAAGGTCGTGACGCCAAGGCGCTCTACTCCATCAAAAGGCTTGCCTCGATCGACAGCAACTGGCCAGGAGACTGATACTGCTCGCCTTACCCGCGAACGCGACGAGGCGTTGGAGCGGGAGAAGGCCACAGCGGAGGTGTTGCGCGTCATCAGTTCGTCGCCGGGCCAATTAGAGCTGGTGTTTGAGACCATGCTGCAGAACGCCGTGCGCCTCTGCGATGCCAAGTTTGGAATACTGTATTTATCTGAGGGCAAGGGCTTTCGCACCGTTGCCATGCACGATGTACCGCCATCACTCGTGCAGGTGCGCCAGAATAAACTGATCCATTTTCCAGCGGACGCCGCTGTAAGTCGGGCTGCGGATACCAAGCAACCCTGGCATCAAATCGATGCGCGAACCGAACGAAGCTACATTGAAGGTGACCCACAATTTGTGGCGAGCGTAAATCTCGGTGGCATGCGGACCGTGGTCTCTGTTCCGATGTTGAAGGACGATCAATTAATTGGCGTGATTACAATTTATCGCCAAGAAGTTCGTCCTTTTGACGACAAGCAAATCGCTCTTGTGCAGAACTTCGCCGCCCAAGCCGTTATCGCTATCGAGAATGCGCGGCTGCTCGGCGAACTGCGCGAAAGCCTCGATCGCCAGACTGCAACGGCCAATATTCTTCGCGTCATTGCCGGTACGCCTGAAGACAGCAAGCGCTCGCTCGACACGATCGCTGAAACGGCTTCGCGGATGTTCGACGCTGCAAACATCAACTTCAGGCGTCTGGAGGGCAATGTCCTTCGGATCGTCAGTTCGGCAGGCCCCACCGTCGCCAAGCTTCGCAAGGCGCTGCCTGACATCCCACTTGAGCCAAGTGACCCCGCCGTGCGCGCTGTCCTCGACAACAAACAAATTCCCATTGAGGATCGCCTCGCTTCGCTCAAGAATGAATATGGCGAAATCGCTCGCACATTGCGCGATCTAGACATCCGTTCGCAGGTATTTACCCCTCTGTCGCGGGAGGGAAAGGCGATTGGCGTCATGATCGTTAGTCGCAGCGAGGTTCGACCATTTCAGGAGCATGAGCTTGAACTGATGAAGGGCTTCGCCGATCAGGCGGTAATCGCGATTGAAAACGCGCGGCTACTCGCCGAGTTGCGCCAGCGGACGGAAGAGGTCAGCAAGCTCAATCAGCAACTCGAACAGCGCGTCGCTGACCAAGTCGGCGAGATCGAGCGCATGGGCAGGCTGCGCCGTTTCCTGCCGCCGCAGGTCGCCGATCTGATCGTAGCGTCCGGAACGGAAAAACAGCTCGAAAGCCATCGCCGGGAGATTACGGCGCTGTTCTGCGATCTGCGCGGTTTTACTGGCTTCTCGGAAAGCTCAGACCCTGAAGACGTTATGGCGTTGCTGGCTGAGTATCATGCAGCCATTGGCAAAATCATCTTTCAGTATTCCGGCACGCTTGAACGCTATGCTGGCGACGGCGTCATGGTCATTTTCAATGATCCTGTCCCGGTCGAGAACCCAGCGCTGCAAGCAGTATTGATGGCGCTCGAAATGCGAACCGCTATCGAAGGATTGATGGCAAAATGGCGCTTGCTCGGGCATGACATTGGTTTTGGCATCGGCATCGCGCACGGCTTTGCGACGCTGGGAACAATCGGATTTGAGGGTCGCCGGGACTACGCCGCGATCGGGACAGTCTCTAATGTCGCTTCGCGGCTCTGCGATGAGGCCAAGCCGGGTCAAATCCTAATCGCCCCGCGCGTTATGCTGGCGGTCGATAAGGCCGTATCGGTCGAGGCTGTCGGCGAGTTTGAGCTGAAGGGCATTCGCCGGCCGACGACGGCGTACAACGTCCTTGCGTCCTCGCCTTCAAAACCAAACTGATGTCCGCTTTTGGCACAAAGCGGACATTGGCTCTGCACTACGGCAGCGGTTTTGACTCCGTTTTCAGCCCCTATCAAAGTAGTCGTTTGAGCCGCTACCATGCCTTGTCCTGAGCCTCGGGGGTGGGATGAGAAGGCGTAAATTCATAACACTTCTCGCCAGCGCGGCTGCATTGCCGATCTCGGTGAGAGCCCAGCAACTCGACCGCATCCGCCGTGTCGGTATGCTCGTCGCTTTCGACGATCCAGACATAAAAGTGTTCCGGCAGGAACTCGAAAGGCTTGGATGGTCGGAGGGCCGCAATCTTCATATCGACTATCGCTATGCGCCGGCCGGCGCTCAAGTGCAGGCGCTCGCCAAAGAGTTGGTCGCCCTGCAACCCGAGGTGATTTTCGCGCAATCGAGGCCCGTCACTGCTTCGTTGCAGCAGGCGACCCACGCAGTCCCAATCGTGTTCTGCTACGTCATCGACCCGATCGGCGCAGGCTTCATTGCCAACCTGCCACGCCCGGGCGGTAATCTCACTGGTTTTATGGTTTACGAGCCGAGCGTCGTCGGCAAGTGGGTGGAGATGCTCAAGGAAATTGCACCACAGACTGCACGCTTGGCGTTTTTGGGAAATCCAAAAACTGCGGTCTATTATGATTACCTGTTGCGCGCGGCCGAGGCTGCCGCGCCGTCATTTGGCATCGAAGTGGTTCCCAGCCGCATCGAGAACTCCGCCGCCGATATCGAGCGCGCTATCGTCTCAGTCGCCAGCGTGCAAAACGGCAGCATGGTCGTGCTTCCGGACAGCACTACTAACGTCAATCGCGATCTCATCATCTCGCTCGCGGCTCGCAATCGCTTACCGGCGATTTATACCAACAAGTTCTTTATCGCCGCGGGCGGTCTTATGTCCTACGGGGTTGTCGCTGTTGAGCAGTATCGACAGGCCGCGTCATATGTCGATCGAATCCTCCGCGGCGCCAAGCCGAGTGACCTACCTGTGCAGACGCCGACGAAATACGAAACCCTCCTCAACCTTAAAACGGCTAAAGCCCTCGGTTTGACTGTGCCGCATGATCTGCTCGTCGCCGCCGACGAGGTGATCGAATAGGGTGCCGTTTGCTGCAGTGCATGAGTCCGCTTTTGGCCCAAAGCGGACATCCCTAGTTGCACCGCACATGTCCGCTTTCGGGGGTAAAGCGGACATGACCTCGTGCGGAAATCCGCTGTCGCGGTCGCTATTGGGGATAAAGCGGACATGCATATGTCTGCTTTTGACCCAAAGCGGACATGAGCTAAACGACCAACGCTGCGCCGGAAAGCAGCAACAGTACTAAAACGACTTTGCGAAATGTCGCTTCATTGACGCGGCCATATAGCTTCAATCCAAGCCAAGTCCCGGCAAGCAAAACTGGCAGGCCGAGCAAGAAAAGTCGGATCATGTCTGCCGAGATTGTAACCTTTGCGCCAAGCCATGCCGCGCTCATGGCAAAAATAGCAACAGCGACCGGTTGAAACACCGTGCGTTGCTGGTCTTTCGGCCAGCCGCGCAGCCCACACCATATCGTTACAAGAATGCCGGCAAGTCCCGTGATGCCGGCAAAGATGCCGTTAAGAAATCCAACTCCGGCGTCCGCAGCTCGACCGCCAGCCGTGACCGGTTTCACAACGGGACGATAAAGCGCATACAGACTGTAGAGGATTAGGAAAATCCCAATACCGGCTCGCACTTGGGTTGGATTTGCCCATGTCAGAATGCTTACGCCGATCGGCACACCAATTGCTGCTCCCGCCACAAACGGCCAGAGCCTGCTCCAGTCCAGTGCGTGTCGAAGCTTCCAGACCGAATAGCCTTGCACGATGAGCCCGAACGCAATGATCAGCGTTGCGGTCTGTAGTGGTGAGAGGATGTAAAGCCAAAGTGAAGCTGCAATAAGTCCAAACGCAAAGCCAGAAAGTCCGGCAACCAATGCACTCGCAAATGTCGCTGTGAGGAAGATCGTTAAATTTAGGAACCCATCCATGTGCTCGCTCCACAAAAGGGCGAGCAGCGCTTGAATGGGAATGACCATTTAACGGGGAGGCTGCGATTTCCCCAAAGCAATAGTACCGATACCACGCTTCATTTCAAAGGTGGTGATGACGGCGCATGTCCGCTTTTGGCCCAAAGCGGACGTCCCTCACTGCACCGCACATGTCCGCTTTCGGGGGTAAAGCGACATGGCCTTTTGCACTGCAAATGTCCGCTTATTCGGACATTGGACGGCCGCTCAACGACCTGTCACGACCGGCCTTTCCCAGTTCAGGTTTGAGCCGCTACCATGCCTTGTCCTGAGCCTCGGGGGAGCAATGAGACGGCGCGACAAAGCAGGCGGCAAAGCAATAAAAACGCAACGCCTCAAGAGGTTGAAGCGTCTCAATGCGCCAAAGGCCGTGCCGCGCCCCGGCGCCTCCGCTGCCGCCCCTGAAACAAAGGTAGTACGGCTCACCCGTGAGCTGCATGAGGCGCTGGAGCAGCAAGCCGCGACGTCCGAGGTCCTCAGGGTCATCAGTAGTTCGCCCGGCGAACTTAAGCTGGTATTTGATGCGATGCTGGCGCACGCGATGCGAATTTGCGAAGCGAATTTTGGCAACCTGTTTCTATATGACGGCGACGGGTTCCATGGCGCGGCATTCAAGAACGCGCCGAAGGCTTATGTCGAGATGTGCAATCCCGGCCCGGTGCGTCCGGGCCCTCACACCGGCTTGGGCCGAATCATCAGCACCAAGCAGGTCATCCACATCACCGATCTTACCGCTGGGCAGGCCTACGCCGAACGCGATCCGCTGCGCATGGCCACCGTGCAAATCCTCAAGGCACGGACGTTTCTGGCGGTTCCGATGCTCAAGGACGACGGGTTGGTCGGCGCAATTGTTATCTACCGGCAAGAAGTCCGCCCGTTCACCGACAAGCAGATTGAACTTGTGCAGAACTTTGCCGCCCAGGCCGTTATCGCCATCGAGAATGCGCGACTGCTCAAGGAACTGCGCGAGAGAACTCTACAGTTGGAAGCGCAGTCGCAGGAGGTTGTTAAACTAAACCAACAGCTAGAACGACGCGTCGCTGATCAGGTGGGTGAAATCGAGCGTATGGGGAGGCTTCGACGATTCCTTTCTCCCCAGGTAGCCGATTTAATCATTACATCCGGAACGGAGAAACAGCTTGAAAGTCACCGCCGGGAAATCGCAGCTCTATTCTGTGATCTCCGCGGCTTTACTGGCTTCTCCGAAATTTCAGACCCGGAAGACGTGATGTCGCTGTTGCGTGACTACCACGCGGCGATTGGCGAGATCATCATCAAATACAATGGCACGCTCGAACGTTTTGCCGGAGACGGGGTGATGGTGGTCTTCAACGATCCCATTCCTGTTCTGAATCCAGCCCTGCAGGCCGTGCGGATGGCACTTGATATGCGCACGGCGATTGGCGCGTTGATTGATAAATGGCATCGCCTGGGACATGAGATTGGTTTTGGCATCGGTATAGCGCATGGATTCGCGACGCTCGGCACCATTGGCTTTGAAGGACGTTTCGATTATGCCGCCATCGGAACGGTATCCAATGTCGCATCTCGGCTCTGCGATGAAGCCAAACCCGGACAAATCTTAATTAGTCCTCGGGTCTTGATGGCCGTCGAAGATGCCGTGACCGTCGAACCAGTTGGCGATTTTACCCTCAAGGGTATCAGTCGTCCCATGGCGGCCTACAACGTACTCTCCCCCATATCGTCAAAAAATTGACTGTGAGCACAATGTCCGCTTTTGGCCCAAAGCAGACATAAGCTAGTGCACTGCACATGTCTGCTTTTGGGGGTAAAGCGGACATTCGGGCCTTAATAGACACTCCCCATCCTCGACCATAAACTCAGATCGAGATAACAGCTGAGTTGGGCAATCTTTATGGTCGAGGCGCGTGTCGAACGGCGGCTGGCTGCTATCCTTGCGGCCGATGTGGCTGGATACGGCCGCCTAATGGGCGTTGACGAGGAGGGTACTCTCGCGGCGCTTAAGGCGTGCCGTCACGAACTCATCGATCCAAAGGTTGCCGAACACCGCGGCCGTATCGTCAAGACCACTGGGGACGGTGCGCTCGTTGAATTTGCAAGCGCGGTCGATGCCGTGCGTTGTGCCATGGAAATCCAGCGTGGCATGACCGCGCGCAGCGCTGCTATACCCGAGGATCGCCGCATTGAATTTCGCATAGGGATTAATGTCGGTGACATCATTTCTGATGATGGCGATATCTATGGCGACGGCGTCAACATAGCCGCGCGCTTAGAAACGCTAGCCAGCCCTGGCGCGATCTGCCTTTCCGACAACACCTACCAGCAGATCAAGGGAAAGCTCACGCTGGATGTTGACGACATGGGTGAACAGCCACTCAAGAATATCGCGTGGCCAGTCCGGGTCTATCGAGTGCAGCCCAACGGTGCAACTTTAGCCGCGCGGACGCCTTTGCCAATTCCCGATAAGCCATCGATCGCTGTGTTACCCTTCGACAATCTATCTGCCGAACCAGACCAAGGATATCTAGCTGACGGCTTCGTGGAAGCGATAACTGCGGCGCTGTCGCACATCCGCTCCTTTTTCGTGATCGCACGCAATTCTGCGTTTACCTACAAGGGCCGGACAATGAACGTGCGCGAAATCGGCAGGGAGCTGGGCGTCGCCTATCTGCTAGAAGGCAGCGTACAAAAGTCCGGCAACCGCCTCCGGGTCACCGTGCAGCTCGTCGAGACCGAAGGCGGCGCTCATGTCTGGTCCTCGCAGTACGACGGCACTCTCGACGATATTTTCGATCTTCAAGATCGCATAACGGAGCAAGTAGCGGGCGCGCTGCAACCCTCCATTCGCATAGCCGAGATCGAACGGTCGCGGCGCAAGCAACCACAGGATTTGGGCGCCTACGACTACACAATGCGCGCGATGCCGCACGTCTGGAAGCTCGAGAATGAAGAGAGCGCAAAGGCGCTCGAACTTCTCGACAGGGCCCTGGCGATCGACCCCAAGTACCCGCTCGCTCTATCGCTCGCTGGTTGGTGCCATGCCCAGCGCGCGGTCTACAACTGGGCGGATGACATCGCAGGAAGCCAAGCCTCAGCGCGGACACTGGCGGAACGCGCGGCCGAATTGAGCGGCGACGATCCGCTCATTCTCGCGGTGCTCGGAGCGGTGCATACCATCGTTGGCAATCTTGGAACCGCGCGCGTGCTGCTGGAGCGCGCACTCGCGCTCGATCCCAATGCCGCATGGGCGTGGAGCCGGCTCGGGTATGTTGAGAGCCTTTCCGAACGACC
>DASWAK010000416.1:0-9731 GCA_036391175.1 Pseudolabrys sp. | reverse complement strand
TGGTCCATGTATACCGCAGACCGCACTACCCACCTCAAGATTGTGGTGGTCGGGCTTGTCGCCGCGCTGATGATCGCCGTCATCGGCATCTCGGCGCGCGAACTCAATCTCGGCACGGATATCATGACCGCGCAAACCCCGGCTGTCATCAAAGCCGGCGGCCCCGTGGTCTTTACAGACCGCAGCGGCCCGACCGTCCGGTAAGCCGTTTACCAGCGATCCCCGAACCTTCCCCTCCTCGCGCGCCGCATTTGCGGCGCGTTTTATTGTGAAGTGGTCGAATCAAGCAAAATGGCCGACAACAAATCAAGTATGAAGAACCGTTCACTCCATTTGGGCCTTACCTGCCTGTTCGCCGCCAGCATAGTGCTGTCTGCAGCGTCGGCGCATGCTCAAGGTTTCGTGCCACCGAGCGGAGCGATTGCTGACTACCAGGCCAAGCTCGCGGTCTATGAACAGGTGCATGGCGCCTATGAAGCGCAAGCTTCCGCCTATTGGGACGCAATCTCCGAAAAGCGCCGTACCCGCAACGGCAAGCGCCGCGACCATCTGCCGATCGGGCTCGACGACTACGTGGTGACCCAGCCGCCTGTCTATTCCGGGCCGCCGCGGCCGGTCGATCCGCGTGCGCCTGCTGCGCCAACGCCGGAGCGGCCGGAAATTCCCGTCGTCGCCGATTTTCTGAAGAACGCTGTCGAACAATTCGGCTTTGTGCCGGACCGGCCGGCGAGTGACCTCGACTTCAAGCGCGCTTATGCCCGCATCGCCCTCGCCGCTGGACTCACGCGCGAACAGATCGTCGGCATCTATGCCTTCGAGACCGGCGGCAACGGCGCCTACGACTCACAGGCAGGCCTCGTACCCTACCGGCCGGGCGCGCGCGCGATTTCGCCGGCGGTGGGTTACAACCAGTTGCTCAGCACCAACACCGTGTCGCTCTTGGCGGAAAACGGAAATCGCTATCTCGCGGTGCTTCGACAAAAGGCCAAAGCGCTGAGCGGCCCGGCAAAACTGGCGATGGAACGCAAGATTGAAGGGCTCAAGCGAATGATCGCCTATAGCCGCTCGGTGCCCAACCGCTGGAGCGAGCACGACCGGCTGGCCAAGACCACACTGGGCGGCTTCGGTATCCATGCCGCCGTGCTCGATATCGACCTCGGCCCACTGTTGCAGGTACAGAAACTGACCGACTCGGTGCGTTTCGCGCGCACCAAGGGCTACATGGCGCCACTCACTGCCGCCGAACTCGAATTGATGAATCTGACCGGTGATGGCAACGGCTTTGATATGGTGATGATGCCACAAGCCTTACGCGCGCGTGTACCGACCGCAAATTTCTTCCAGCAACAAGGCTACGAGCGCAACCCGGTAGCGCGCCGCACCGGTGTGGTGGCCAATCTCATCGCCGATATCGAAAGTAAAATGAGCCACGGTGCGCAGGCACAAGGCGCGCGCGATCTGGCGGCGGCATTTTAGGATTGTGTACTCGGCCGGAAGCGCTGCCACCGCTGGTCTCATGATCTTAAAACTTTGGTCAACGCCAGCCCATCGGAGCTCGACCGGAAATCGGAAAATAATCGGCGACCGGAGCTTTTGACAAATGTTCCATCCACAAAGCAAAGCGGCGCCGTGGCCGGCGCCGCAATAACTCGCGAAATAAGATATTATGCCGGGGCGCCGCCAGCGTTGAAGCGCAGTGCTGCGATGCGGTCGAGCTCGGTTTGGTCTCGCGCGTTCTCCTCAGCCTTTTCTCGGGCCTGGTCGCGCTCGTCCAACATCTCGACCTTCTTGAGCTCTTCGAAAGCCTCGCCCAGTGCGGCCTTGGCGTCCTCGAGCTGTACGCGCAGCTCGTCGGTCGAATGCTTGAGATTCTCGCGCCGCGAGGTCGCAGCTTTGGCATAAGTCGGATAGGCAAAGTGGGTCGGATCATGGATGCCGGCGCGGTCTTGCTCGACCTTGATCTCGCGCTCGAGCTCTCCCGCAATGCGATCGAACTCAGCGATCATCGCCTCGATCTGAGCGACTTTCCGCCGCTTCTCGTCGACCTGAAACTTCTTAAGACGGATAAGGGTTTCGCGTGACTTCATCGACTAGATACTCCCCGAAGCCCCCGAATACGTGGTTGCGGATGCCCGCCGGGGCCACACGCCCACGTTCTGGATCTTTCCGGCCGACTGTGCCCCAATAACGTTAGTTTTGTGTTTCTTCGCCCCGTAGAATTCGATCTAAACGTTGGTGGCCCTCCGCCATAGTCGTTGACTCTTCCTTAAGCTGCGTCCGTGCCGAGATCGCGGAAATATTTGGCGATCGCGAGCGTCAGATTGGCCCCTGGCGCCGCATAAGTGCGTGCTCGTCCGAAGTAGAAACGACCACGACCAGCCCGGCGACTTCCACCGTCAATCCGCGACTACGCCGCCGTAAATCTCGACCCGGTCGATGTCTTACTCGGCGAGGGCTTTCATCAGCCTCTCGTTAATCCGGAACGTGCTTTTCATCCCCACCCAATCGGCAATCGCCATAAACCAGACCTTAGTCTTACCGACCCCGTGGTTGCATTAACTTGGTGTTTACCCGCGTCGTTAATCATTGGGTCATTCGTCCGCGGGACTAAGGCTTGAGAATCGCCCAGCCAGGACAGAAGGGGCGAGTCGCTAGAGTCGATTAGGTCCGACTCTTAAACTAGGGCATTAGACAGGACGTGGCCAAAAAACCACTCTCGAGCAATATCTTACGCCGATTCGGGCTTCTCTGCCTGCGGCACACTTGCATGGGAGAATCAGGTTTTGTTAACCATGCCCGGGTAGTGTCGAATCGGTTTGTCCCACCGCGTTTTTTCACACTCGCCGCCTATGCGGCGCTGACTTAAAGCCCGGCTGCGGCGAGAAGGGGACTTTAAATGCGCGTTCTACTCATTGAAGACGACAGCGCGACCGCACAATCCATCGAGCTGATGCTCAAATCCGAGAGTTTCAACGTCTATACGACGGACCTCGGTGAAGAAGGTGTCGACCTCGGAAAGCTCTACGACTACGACATCATCCTTCTGGACCTGAACCTGCCCGACATGTCGGGTTTCGAGGTTCTGCGTTCCCTCCGCGTCTCAAAGGTTAAGACGCCGATTTTGATCCTCTCCGGCCTGGCCGGCATCGAGGACAAGGTCAAAGGGCTCGGCTTTGGCGCCGATGACTACATGACCAAGCCGTTCCACAAGGACGAGTTGATCGCCCGCATCCACGCGATTGTTCGCCGCTCCAAGGGTCACGCCCAGTCGGTCATCAACACGGGTGACCTGGTGGTCAATCTCGACACTAAGACGGTGGAAGTCGGCGGCCAGCGCGTGCATCTCACGGGCAAGGAATACCAGATGCTCGAGCTGCTCTCCTTGCGCAAAGGGACGACGCTCACCAAGGAGATGTTCCTCAACCATCTCTATGGCGGCATGGATGAGCCCGAGCTCAAGATCATCGACGTGTTCATCTGCAAACTGCGCAAGAAGCTTGCGAACGCCTCCTCTGGAAAGAATTACATCGAGACGGTTTGGGGCCGCGGATACGTGCTGCGCGAGCCGACCGAGGCGGACGAGCGAATTCCGGCGTAGCGCCAGACTTTCCCCCGCGTTGCGTCTGCGTGACGCGAGCCTTCGGGCTCTCTCCCATCCAACTTAACCCCGGCCTCCTGGCCGGGGTTTTTAGTGAGGATGCTGCGGCGGAGAAGATAGATATGGTTTGTTCAGGCAGCGCTCTGGACACGCATATCGATTTCACTTCGAAGCATCGTGAAATCGATCGGCTTGGTGAAAAGCGCCTCGGCGCCGCCCTCTAATGCTTTGCGCTTGGTCTCGGCGTCACCATAGGCGGTGATCATGATGACTGGGACGTCTGGTCGAGCCGCCTTGGCCTTGGGCAGGAGTTCAAGGCCGGTCATGCCCGGCATATTGATGTCGGACAGGATCAGAATGAGTGAGGCATTTCGCGCATCACTGATGCACTGCAGTGCATGAGGGGCGGACTGGGCGAACTCCATGGTGAACCGGCCAGCACGCAGGTCGTGCCGAAACTGTTGGCGAAACAGCATTTCCACGTCAGGTTCGTCATCAACCACAAGAATAAGGACGCTCACGCTCGTGCTCCTGATTTTGCAAGAGATGCCGCTGTGCGGGGAAGAATAATTTTGAATTCCGTAAATTCGCCGGGCTTTGTATCCACCTCTATTGAGCCAGCATGCTGTTTGACGATGATATCGTGACTGATGGAAAGGCCAAGTCCTGTCCCCTCCCCGGCCGGTTTGGTCGTGAAGAAGGGATTGAACATCTTGTCTTTTATCTCGGGTGGGATGCCGGTGCCATTGTCACGAATGCGAATTTCCACACGGTCTCCGAGATTTTTTGTCGCAGCCACCAGCGTTGGGTCATGGCTGTCGGCGCCCGGCTGCCCTTTGCGTTTTGTTGCGGCATAGAAACCATTTGAAATCAAATTGAGCAGCACACGCGTGATCTCCTGGGGAAACACATCGACCTCGCCGGCGGCCGGGTCGAAGGACCGCTCCAGGGTGATGTTGAACCCCTGCTTCTCCGCCCGGGCTCCGTGATACGCAAGGTTGAGGCTTTCCTCGACGACGGCATTGATATCAACAGGCCGGCGGTCGCCGGAGCCCGCACGCGAATGGAGCAGCATATTCTTGACGATCGAATCGGCGCGTTTGCCGTGCTGAACGATCTTTTCGAGATTGCCTTTCAGCGTATCGGTCAGCTCGTTAATCTCGGTCCGCGCTTTCTTGTCAAACGATAGACCACTCAGGACTTCGCGCAGTTCATCGATCATTTCGGCCGAGATACCCGAAAAATTATTCACAAAATTGAGGGGGTTTTTGATCTCGTGCGCGATCCCGGCAGTGAGCTGCCCGAGCGAGGCCAACTTCTCTGTCTGCACGAGGCGATCCTGCGCGGTCCGCAAATCCTCCAGCGAGGCGGCCAGTTCGCGCGTGCGCGACTCTACGCTTTCGAACAGACGGACATTTTCGATCGCGATTGCGGCCTGGTCGGCGAAGGTTGTGACCAGATCGAATTGCTTTTCGGTGAATGGACGAACGTCCTTGCGCGTCAATGCCAGAACGCCGATTGCGACGCCCTCGCGCAACATCGGAACAGCAAGCACCGTACGGAACTCACCTGTTTTGAGGGCTTCATTGAACGTGTAGTCTGCGTCCGCCCGTACATCGGGAATATGAATGATCTTGCGCTCGACCAGCGCTCTTCCTGATGCCGAGCCACGCTCGATTTCGACCGGTACATCTTTCACCAATTCGAAAAATTCAGTCGAAAATCCGTAAGTTGCCGCGCGATAGAACGTTCCGCCGACCTGACGCGTGATCGTTCCCTGGTCGGCATCGCACAGCCGAGCAGCCGATTCGACCAGGGTCTGCAACACGGTTTGCAGATCGAAGGTTGAGCGGCTGATAACTTTCAGCACATCGGCGGTGGCCGTCTGCTGCTGCAGAGATTCAGCCAGCTCTTCCGTTCGCGCCTGCACTTCCTCAAACAAGCGTGCGTTCTCGATCGCGATCACGGCCTGATCCGCGAAAGTTGTCACGAGCTCTATCTGCTTTTCACTAAAAGGGTTTACCTCATCGCGGGTAAGCGCGAAGACACCGATCGTTGTTCCCTCACGCAGAAGCGGCACGCCGAGGTTGGTTCTAAATCCAAAGGCCTTCTGATAACCCGTCGCATCGTATTCTGGATCGGCCAGCACATCCGGAATATGAATCGCCATGCCCTCCAATGCGACTCTTCCAGTAACGCTGCCTCGGCCCGCCTGTAGGGGGTGTTCGAGAGCGTATTGCTGCGCTTCGCGCGAAAACCCATAGTTCGCACCAAACCGAAATAATTCCCCTTCGCGCAGAAAGATGACGCCCCTGTCGGCCGCACAAACTCGGGCAGCCGACTCTGTTAACGTGTTGAGCACCGTCTGCAAGGCGAAAGTCGATCGACTTATCACTTTGAGAACGTCGGCAGTGGCGGTTTGCTGTTGAAGAGATTCGCGCAGCTCGCTGAGCAGCCGCGTGTTCTCAATTGCTATCACCGCCTGGTCGGCAAAGGTGGTTACTAACTCTATCTGTTTATTAGAAAATGGCTGCGGCACGTTCTTCGCTACGAAGATCACGCCCACAACATTTCCTCTGCGCAAGAGCGGGGCGCCAAGTGCGGCCCGATAGCCACCAAGCTTTTGCGCTTCACCATACGTATATTCCGCGTCCGCCAGGACATCGGGCACATGAACCACCATGCCCTCCGAGGCAGCTCGCCCAACAACGCTGCCCCTATCCTGGGGAACTTTTCGACCAACGAAAAAGCCTTTGAGTTGCGTGTACTTGTCAGTTGGATGGCCGTAGCTGGCGACCCACTGTAAATAGTCGCCTTCACGCTGGAACAGCCAGGCCTGATCGGCGCCACACAGCTGCGTCGCCGATTTCACGAGTGTATCGAGTACTGCTTGCAGATCGAAGGTCGAGCGACTGATCACCTTGAGCACCTCCGACGTCGCTGTCTGCTGTTCGAGCGCTTCCTTGGTCTCATTGAAAAGCCGCACATTTTCGATCGCAATCACCGCCTGATCGGCAAACGTCTTGAGAAGCTGAACCTGGGAATCAGCAAACAGTCCCGGTTGCTTCCGCGCGACGAAGACTGCACCGACAACTTGCCCCTCGCGGATCATCGGCACGGCCAGGCAACCACGATACCCGCTCACGCGCGCGGCAACCTTGCTCGGGTAAAGCGGATCGCTGAGGACATCAGGGACATGGCAGACGGCACCGGACCGTATCGCACGCGCCGTGACGGTCTCATCGCTGCGCCGCATCGGATAGACGCGCCGGACGGCCTCTACGCCGTCATCTGATATGCCGTTGACCGAAACCAGGCGGATAAGGTCGCCGTCAGCCATGGAGATGACACTGACGTCAGCGTCACATAGTTTCTCTGCCCGCTGACCAATTGTCTCGAATACAGGTGTCAGATCGTCGAGCGAGCGTGAAATGACTTTGAGCACCTCCGAGGTCGCGGTCTGTTGTTCCAGCGACTCCGAAAGCTCGCGCGTGCGTTGCTGCTCGGCCTCGAACAGCCGTACATTTTCTATCGCAATCACCGCCTGATCGGCAAAGGTCTCGACCAACTCGATCTGCTTGGGAGTGAACGCGCGCACCTGATTACGCGTCAACATAAGGACACCGATCGGGATGCCCTCGCGCAACAACGGGACGCCAAGGGCAGTGCGGTAGTGCCCCAGTTTTCTCTGCTGGATCAAAGTGTAATTCGGATCGGCCTGCACGTCGGTGACGTGAACAACTTTACCCTCAAGCACGGTTCGCCCGAGCACCGATCCCCGTGTAAGACCGACCGGATTTTCGCGCATAAATCGTTCGAATTCGGCCGAATACCCGTAACTCGCAATAAAAGGATAGACATCGCCCTTGGGGCGATGAATGGCTGCGCTGTCGGCGTCGCACAGTTGAGCGGCCGATTTGACCAGCGTGTCCAGAACAATCCGAAGATCGAAGGTCGAACGACTGATGGCTTTGAGGACATCGGACGTCGCCGTCTGCTGCTGGAGGGATTCACGCAACTCGCTCAGCAGCCGCGTGTTTTCGATCGCGATAACCGCCTGTGCCGCGAAGTCTTTAAGCAGCTCAATTTGCTTATTGGTGAAAGGTCGAACTTCCTGCCGGTAGATTACGATTGCCCCGATCAGTTCCTCATCCTTGAGCATCGGTACAGCGACAACGGTGCGAGCGCCTGCAAGATCAACTGTGCCAATCTGTGACGGGCTACTTCCGGCATATGCTGGCTCCGCCCTGACGTCGGTAATTTGGACTACCTCCTTTGTGCTGGCGAGGCGACCAATGGCGTGTCCCGGGAGCGGATGAATAACAGGCTTGCGACGCAGAAAATCAGCATATTCAGGCAGCGCGCCGTGCATCGCGCCGATGCGGAAAACGTCTCCCTCGCGAAGCCACAGATTGCCGAATTTGGCGCCGCAAAGCCGCACCGCGTTCGCCAGCATGGCTTGAAATACCGGCTCTAGCTCACCTGGTGAACTGCTGATGACGTTGAGCACCTCAGCCGTTGCAGCATGCTGCTCCAGCGCCTCGTCAAGCTCGCATCTAAGCTGTTCAATCGTCTTTTTCGGATTGTTTTCGGAGTGGCCTCGCTGATGAGAAGACGACGTCTTAAGCCGACTGGCCGCGGCCGGCCTGCTGCGGCGCGTTGTCATTCTACTTGTTCCTTTACGCCGTCTCATTACCGCATGACCCCACCGGAAATGAGTTTATAGCCTAGCTCATGTTTGCGGTTTGTCAGCGCTGCGGCTTAAGTTGGACGATCTTCCATCCGCGCTTGCCGATCTCAGCGGCGGCCATCGGCGTCACCGTGCCGGTCGTGGCGAGCACCGGGACCGCGCCTGGTTTTGTGCGGTGTATTTCGGTAGTCGCCGCGACGAACGTTCGTTGCTGGATTTCCGTCCAGGCGATGTCATCGACCATAAAGGCCGCGACAATATCCCCATTGCGCGCGACGTTGATCGGCTGCCCGCCGAACGTGACGAAAGAAACGATACTGCCCAACTCGGTGCTGCGCGCCGCAAGGATTTGCGCGCGGCGACGATGATAGAACGCTACGTTGCGCGAGCCTGCCCCCGCTACGTGTTCAACAAACGCGGCCGTATTCTGCGCGTTAAGTTGTTTGAGCGCGCGCGCCATGATCAGCAGGTCGGCGGGCGTGAAATTCCGGTTTTCGACAAGACGATTTATGGATTCTTCGGGAACACCGAGCGAAGACAGAGTTGCCCGCACCTCGGCAATGAGCTGCGCTGCCGTCTTGCTGCGCAAGGTGTCTTTCGCGCTGCCAACCGTCGCCACCGACGATACAGCGATCCCGACCCCGCCAGGCACAGCAGCCAGCCCAGCCCTGATCGGCAAACCGCCGCTCGCCATGACTCCGGCCATTTCTTTCAGCCGCTGGCGCAGCGGCGGAAAATCGGTGTAAGGATCCACATCCAGTTCCACCGCGAGCTCGCGTTGCGCGTCGCTCACGCCAAGTAAACTCTCCGCCACATCGTCGCGGTCCGCGCGGCTGTTCGAAAGCCCTGCTCCCACGCGATCGAACATGTTGCCGATACCGCTCAGCGAACGTTGGACGGTGTCGGCCGGATTGGTGATGAGGTCGGCACCGAATTTTATCGGGCCCAACGCAGCGCGCCCGAATGCCTGGCCAAAGCGCTCGGACTGGGACATTTTTTCAATGGCGGCGACGGCATCGAGTTCGTGCAGGCGCAACTTCGCAAACTCAACGCCATCGAACGTAAATTGACCATACGGCGTATCGACGTCGAAGATACGCATCACGCCGTCGCTACGCACGATTGGCTTGACCGTGTAGTTGGTGCCGGTCGCCGCCTTGCCTAGATATTTCTCCACAGGCTCAGGCTTTGGCAGCTCGAGCGCGGCGGCTGCCGAGGAAAGGGGCATCACGCCCAGTGCCACAGCGAAGAACAGCGGAATAATAAGTGCCGCTGCGGCCCAAAGCCGGAAAGAATAACGCCTCTGCATGCCCAACCCCCGAGAACGCAACACTACCAGCACCCAAATCCTAGCATTTTTTGTCGGGTGAAATGCAACGCCATAACACTTGGCACAAACGCGCTTTTCGTGCGGCGACCGACAGCGGCGACGCCTCCAGCCGC